>CAZECW010000019.1:0-14995 GCA_964510585.1 uncultured archaeon
AAAAGGGAGAGGGGGGGGTGGGGGGGGACAAGCCCTCATAACAGAGCTGGCACCTAAAGGCGGTTGGATAGCAAGAAATCTCTTCTACAAACCAATCCTGATTCATAACACAAATCAAGCATTGGGAAAAAAAGTTAATGTGAGGGTGTACAGTGCGAAGTCAGGATATTTGGAAGGTGAAATAGTAGAGAATAATCCAGAAGCGCATGAGAAAAATTCCAGTATGACACCAATAAATTCCATATAGAAACGCGCCAATAGTCTTTTGGAAATAATGGAGATTACACGAAAAATCTTTCGAAAAGAACCAATTTAAACTGGATTCAAGTATCAAAAGAGCCTAATAATAAAAATGTGGGTGAAAAATCCACCAAAACTTCAAGAAGAAACTATAAAAACACATTTAGGAAAAACAAGGGGAAAAAGACATACTTCCGGGTTAAGGTGTGTCTCCCATATATAATGTGAGTATTACTTAAGTATTAAACAAAAACTACTCACATTAAAATCGTAGATTAAAAAAGAATAAACGTAAGATTCTATAACATGGGGGTGGTCGTATAATTCTCGTGACAGTGCATCTCCCCGAAGCTTATTTGGAAGGCTTAGAACAACTTGTGAAAAGTAAAATATATCCAAACAGAAGCGAAGCGATTAGAGTAGCTGTTAGAGACCTACTGAAAAGAGAACTATGGGAAAGACAACTATTTTTCAGGGGCGCAGGACACTAAACGAAATCTAAGCAGATCTCAGGTTTTGGGTGGGTGTCAATGACAATAAATGGCATAATTAGGGGCGCGTTGCAAAACGCTAGGGCAAACCAAGAACAAGGAGCCAACAGAAAACCGGGATCAGCCAGAATACTAGTTGTAGGAACTGGAGGCGCTGGAAACAACACAGTAAACAGAATAATGCAAATAGGTATACAGGGGGCCAAGTGCATAGCGGTCAACACCGACCAGCAACACCTGGACGTAACTAAAGCACACGTCAAACTACTAATAGGAAGAAACACAACTCGCGGCTTAGGAGCCGGGGGATACCCCAGAATTGGAGAAGCTGCAGCGGAGGAAAGCAGGGAAGAATTAGCCGAAATTCTTTCTGATGCGGACCTGGTTTTTGTGGCTGCAGGAATGGGAGGTGGAACCGGAACCGGCAGTGCACCAATCATTGCGGATATAGCAAAAAAGATGGGAAGCATTGTTGTAGGCGTTGTAACCATGCCCTTCAATGTGGAGAGAGGCAGAATGATAAAAGCCAAGCAGGGCCTCAGAAAACTCCGATACTACTCCGATACAGTGGTGGTTATAGACAATAACAGACTCTTGGATCTAGTGCCAAATCTGCCCATAGAAGAAGCATTCAGTGTTGCAGATGAAATACTAGCAAATATGGTAAAAGGGATAACAGAGTGCATATCTATTCCAAGTTTAATCAACTTGGACTACGCGGATGTACGTAGCATACTCACCGATGGTGGAGTGGCCATGGTAGGAATAGGGGAAGGCGAAGGCGAAAACCGAGTAGAAAAGGCGGTAAAAAACGCCTTAGACTGCCCACTCCTAGATGTGGATATAGTAGGTGCAACCGGAGCATTGATACACGTTACTGGAGGCAACGACTTAACTCTATCCGAAGCCACTCTCGCCGCAGAATTGGTCACCGACAAAATGATTGAAGATGCCAACGTAATCTGGGGCGCCAGAAAAGACCCCCGAGCTGAAGGCATGGTTAGAGTTATACTAATTCTGACTGGCGTCACAAGCCCACAGCTTTTAGGACCAACAAACGTTATACCAGATTTAGCCTCCTTAGAACCCCTAACAGACTACGAAAAGAAGCCCAGCATAATGAGGGATAACGAGCCACTATTCCCCTTATTTACCGAAGATTCAAATGAAACAGACAGAGACTTAGGTATTCCACGCATCTAACCGATCTTCAAAACTCTTTTATGGGGAAGTAAGTATCCTTCGCTTCTACCTTTTTAATTCTTCAAATAGAGATAAATGCAGCCCATTAAAATTGTACCACAGTCAATTGTTCTTTTTTTAGCACTTCCATTATTTTGTGGTTATGTAGCACATGTCGGAAATTGATAAGTCATGTCAAATCGAATAATTAAAGTTATTTATAAACAGTTTTGTATCTGACCACGTGAAAATGAGGATGGTCAGGGATAGATGACCGCCACATTCGGAAATAAACTTCGCCAAATAGTTCACGACACTTGGCTTTGGCTTTTTCATACATTTCTTCTGGAACCTCTTCGTGGGAGCGGAACACCACCATGGGTACTCTGCACAAATCGCATTCTATTATGACATAGTCTTCACACTCAAAATACCATGTGGTTATCTTTTTCAGTTCACATAGCTCACAGACCACATCTATCAACTCTCAACCATTAAATTGTTGTGCTTAATTTATTAGGGTGATATGTATTTTTAAGATTTTAGTTGTTTAAAGAGTTTTTTGTGTTCCTCCAGCTGGAGATTTAAAAATCTCTGAATCTATTCGGAGGCCCGCATATCGCCTTGAGGAAATGTTTGAATAGTTGTATTGTTTTTGAGTGTTTATAGTTGAATTATTTTATTTCCTCCAGACCTTTTGGCTTTTTGCAATGCTTTCCAAGCCCTGTTTCCTAGAGGGCTTTTAACTATCTCTCTTCTACTTTGGGGTTTTAGGTTATAGATGTTTCCGTAGGCTACTCCAATGCTTATAGTGGCGTTGGATTTTGTCTTTTTTCCCAGCGTCTCAATTTCTTTTCGAATGTTTTCCAAGTCGCGGTTTAATTCTTCTACGTCTGGCTCTACCACTTCCAAGTAAGCTTCCTCTGTTCCTCTTTCCTTGTCTAGTCCCCATAAGATGTTAGCGGTGTGTTTTGAGGCGAATAATTGTATTAGTTGAGTAAGATTTCCGGTGATTGCATTGGGCTTGAATTCTGTCCAACCCATTTTTTTCATAACTTCTTTAAAGTTATCTAGGTCTAGGAATATGCCAGCCCCACTAGTTTGAGGCCCCATTTCTTTCTTTATTTCTCGCATTGGGTTGCTTCCGTTAAAAGTTTTTGTAAGTCTTCCAAGTTCTTTTTCAAGTTTGGTTCTTCTTCTACCCTAATTACGTGTAAGTCTATGTTTTTTTCACTACAGGCTTTTCGTATGAGCTCAAAGGTATCCTCCTCTGGAGGCGCGAGTTGAATAATGACTTTGCGGTAATTGTGAGTTTTCAAGTAGCGGGTTATGACTTTGGTGGTGTGCTGCAGGGTTATGGGGTCAGGTTTTAGATTTATATGCTGTGATAGGGGGTAAACTTCTTCTAGTTCTAGGGGTATCAATCCAAAAATTGTGGATTTGGTTGCTATCTGAATTTTTTTCTGGTAGTCTTCTGGTAAGTTCTTAATTATTTTGATTATTTCTGAGTGTTCTTTGGATTTGTGGAAGGGTTTGGTTTTGGGCTCTATAAGTATCAGGAGCGTGTCTGTTTCTTCTGGTTGTGGAAATGTTTCCAATTTTTTCAGGTGGCGGGTGACTTCTGGCCTTTTTAGTGTTTCTGGGCCGCAGTAGAAGATAGCATGGGGCTTGGTTGTGGGAGTGAAGATTTCTAGAAAATCACTGTATTCCCCCAGTCTCCTTAGGGCTTCAAGTAGGTAGGGGTGGGATCTAGCCCTTAGTTCTAGCAGTTCCCAGAGTGTTCCCTCTAATATGGATTGGCGAATTATTTGTACCTCCATTAGTGAAACGTAAAGGTTGTGTCTGGCTAGTAGCGCTTCTCTTTCTTTTTGTGGTTTTTCCAAGACTTCTTGGGGGGAATTCTCTCTGCACACTGGGCAAACACATATATCATATTTGAGTTCCTCCAGCCTTACTGTGCCTGTGGGGGTTAGATATCTATTATTTCTGGCGTATAGTGAATAAGCAGCTGAGTCGAATGTATCGATACCCATAGCCACTGCTAGAGAAAACATCATAGGGTGCCCTGCTCCGAACAAGTGGACTGGCCTTTGTAGGGGTAGGTTCTGTTTCGCGGCCATAACTAGGTCAACCAACTTTTCAAACTGGTACCTTTCCATGAGTTGTGTGACGCTACCGATGGCGTGCAAGTCAAAGTCTAGTTTTCCAACTTCCCTAGCACAATATTTAACTAGGTCTAGATATACGCCTCCTTGAACTGGGCCAACCCAGAGTATGTCGTCTCGTGTTCTTTGTGTTTGGCTGTCTTCAGCGTTCTTTATAGTCTGTTTCACCCCATTCTCTACTTCTGAATAGGTGGCATCAACACTTGAAGGTATATCTAGGATTATTGCGATATCGGTGTTAATTTCTTCCTGTACTTTTATAACCTCTTCTGAGGATATGTCAACCTCGCCGTATACCAGTAGTTGATAGGCTCCACTATCGGTCATTATGGGCCCCGGGAAGTTTAAAAAATTGTGAAGCCCTTCCTTCTTGGCTTGTTCATAGAAATTCTTCTTGATAAGGAAGGCATTGGTGATGATTGCTTCACATTTGAACTCCTTCTTCATAGTGTTGGGTGGGATAATTTGGTTTTTGGGATCTATGACTGGTAGTAGTGCCGGGGTTTGAAAACTTCCGCTTTTTGTTTTGATTTGGCCGATTCTAGCCATTAGATCGCGGTATTTTATTTCAAAAACCATTTTGGGTGCAGCGTCCTATTCCTTCCAGCCTATTCCCTTATACTTGAACCCCTTTCTCTTAACAGTATCGGGGTCCAGTATCCTTCTCCCATCGACGATGAAGCGGTTCCGCATTAATCCTTTTATTTCGGGTAGGGGCAGATTTTTGAATTCGTCCCACTCAGTAACTATTAATAAGCAATCAGCATTTTTTACGGCTTCTAGGATATTTGGAGCATATTTTATTTTCTTTCCAAAAATTTTTTTGGCATTATCCATGGCAGCGGGGTCGTAGACTGCGACTTTTGCCTTTTCGCTCAATAAAGTGGAAATTATTTTTATAGAAGGCGCTTCTCGCATATCATCTGTATTGGGTTTAAATGACAGCCCCAGTACGGTAATATTTTTATCATTAAGGTTCCCCAGAAGTTCCTTTGCAAGTTCAATTAATTTTAGTGGTTGATTTTTATTTACTTCTAACACCGAATTCAACAGTATGGGATTAACGCCCACACTTTTTGAGGCTGAGATTAGTGCCTGCACATCCTTAGGAAAACAGGAGCCGCCAAAACCGGCGCCTGCATTTAAAAAGTGGGGATTGATTCTAAAGTCCAAGCCTATTCCCTCAGCCACCTTATTGACGTCCACCCCGAGTTCTTTGCAGATATTGGCAATTTCGTTTATGAAGGAAACTTTTGTTGCAAGAAAAGCGTTGTTGGCGTACTTTATCATTTCCGCCGTGCGAATATCGGTTCTCAAAATGGTTGAATTAAAAGGCTTAAAAATTCCCTCTAGGAAATCTCCCGCTTTTTCGTTGTTGCTTCCGATTATTATTCTGTCAGGATTTCTAAAATCATAAACCGCGGAACCCTCCCTGAGAAATTCGGGATTAGAACAGACACCGAAATCTACCCCCTCTTGTTTTTTAGAGTTTTTCTCAATTATGGGTATAACAACGCGTTCCGTGGTTCCTGGAATCACAGTGCTTTTAACCACCACAACGTGATAAGAATTTTTTTCCGCCAAGCCTTTTCCAATGGTCTCGGAAGCAGATCTTACTGCCGTTAGGTCAATTTTCCCCTTCACAGTGGGAGTTCCCACGGTAATGAAGGTTAATTCAGATTCTACCACTGCTTTCTGGATGTCTGTTGTCGCAAGGAGCTTGTTTCCTTCCAGCGCCTTTTTTATTAGCTCCGGAACCCCTGGCTCAAATATGGGAGATTTACCCTTATTAACCAAATCAATTTTTTCTTTGTCAATATCGGCACAGATCACATTGTAGCCCATATCGGCTAAACATGCACTAGTCACAATTCCAACATAACCGAGCCCAACAACAGAAATTATTTTTATTTCATAGTCAAGCATAATCCGTGGTCTCCAGCAAATTTACCGAGATTTGAAGTTGGCTAAGTTTAAAAAATTTTACGTCCTTTAATTGAAAGTCGCGGCTCTAATTTTTGTTTTACCACTTGACGAGGATTCAAAAGTTTAAGACCGTTTTTTGCGACTGGGTCTTTGGCTTCGCGTGTTATAATCTGGTCATTCTTCAGATCAATTAGAAAAATAGCGAGCTCCCTCTTTTGGTACCTTTTGACGAAATCTATTGCTCTATCAGTGAAACCATGTTCGGAAACTATTCCCAGCCAGGCCCAAGTAATATCATTTTTCGCCATGTAAACCCTAGTGGCGCGCACCACCCGTTGCAAAAAAGAAACTTTAGGTTCTCTTGCCTTTTCTATAAAGAATATTGCTCCAGTATCCCAATCTGGCACAGTCATAGCCGCCGACATCTTCGCTAAAAAGAAGCCTCCCACCCTTTTCATGTTACCCTTTATCGCCAAATCCGCTTTAGCTATGCCTAAATCAACATTCCTCTCAGTCTCGTACCAGCTTGATACACTTTTACCCTTCCCATAAATCATCCTCTCAACCTTATTTAGATACTCATCGATATCCATGGGGACACCACTAAAAGTAAATTGATTTCTCTCCATTAGTCTTTTCTAAAACACTTATTTAAGAGTATGGTTTAAAAAATAGGAGAAGTCTACTCGGACCAGGTTCAAACCCTGTATATAAAACAAGCTTAACAGTTGGAATATCATTGTTATTTGAATAGTAATTTGAATTTGGCTATTTAACCTCTTAATTCTGAAGTCTTATCCTTCCACACGCCAATATCTTTTAATCCCCTCTTTTGTTAAATCTATTAGATATCCTTTGAGTATACCTTCACCGTATTCTGACCCGGGATTGACGCATAATGTTCTCCCATATCTTTTCTCGCCGGCCGATTCATGAACATGACCGTGTAGACCCAGCTTCGGCATGTATTTTTTCATGAGTTTTTGAAGCGATTTAGAGCCTACCGGAACAAATTCTGGTTTGCCCATAACATATTTTACTCGCATGTTTTTGTCAAGCTTGGGAGCCAGATCCAAATTGCTCTTGTAGGGTGGGACGTGAAAGTTACAGATTAGGTTATCATAACTGTCAACCCGCTTAAACTCGGTTTCGAGTTTTTTACCCAACTCTTCTTCGGATACCTCTCTTGGTGAATTCCAAGGCGTGGGATTCGACCAGCAGCAGCTTATCATTTCATGGTCTCTGTCTATTTCTACAACTTTCTCTTCTGGATAAATTACTCGTTCACTCTCTTTGATTACGTCATCGATAACAAATCTATCATCGTTTCCGGGTGAGAGTATGATTTTGACATTTTTATTAACCCGCCCATCTGCCATCCCCAGCCATCTTCTCAGCTCTTCAACCATGAGAACGTCAAAAAGTTTATCTACCTTCTTTTTGTCAGCTTCGAGCTCCTCAACTTCACTCTCACTACAAACGTAAGGATAGTAACCGCTGAACCTTATCTTGCTTTTTATGTCTTCAACCTCTTGTTTGGTAGTTAATGTGTAATCATTTCCAAAAACTGAAGTGGTGAACGTCCCGTTTTTATGTTCAACTATGGGAATTATAAGTTTTCCAGTCACATCCCCGCCCATGATGATAACGTCTGCTTTGTAGAATTCTGCGGCATTTAGGAATTTCACCCAGCATTTTTCTGAACCATGGATGTCTGATGTGAAAAATATAAGAGTCAATACTCATCCTCCACTATTAAATTTAATTTTTACAAAAAGACTAATTTCTAATAAATCTTTCCAATAATTAACCAGATACAATGCAACATATGTGTCTCTTAGAAAGCTAAAAGTAAAGGAAAAATAAGTCATCTCTCCCGATTTAAAGCTTATCATATGAATTGATGAAACACATTCACGCCCCAAACATTAAAAACACATTATCCATCACAAATGCGAAAATTTATGGATTAGAAATAAGCCACTAAAACCCACAAAAAAGGTACTGAATTTTAAAAAAGTTTACCACAAAAACATGTTTGGCGTCGAGGAGTATTTTTTTGGTAATTTTAAGCGTTTTGGATTTTTCTCCAGATTTTTTCCATTAGTTCCTCATAAGTAGTTCCTTTTGCAATTCTACTTATTATTTCTCGAAAACTCTTAACCTGGTCAACTAATGGCTTCGCTTCTTCGGGTAATCCTTTCAAATTATAAAGTTCAATTCTGGTAGCGTGAATTATTGATTCTAATATTAAACCAGGGGCTCTGCAGGCGGGTGTGGCGCATGAATCAATTACTTCTGCGTTTTTTACGCTAAATACCACTTCGCATCTGTCTTCATCGATTTTTTGCATACTATCTACTGTAACTTCTATATAGGCCGAAGCGGAGACTAGGATTGGTGCATTTACAACCTTTGAGGGTTTGAATATTTCCTTTTCCAGACTCTTTTTATCTAGTGAAGCTCTATAAAAAAGAGCAATATCATTTGTAATATTTATCACAGCGCATCTTTTTTCTTTGATGTTTCTGTAGGTTTGACTTGAAGTAAATATTTTTGCCACAATTTTCTCCATGTCTGGAGTGCTTATTCCCATCGGCGCCGCGTTAGGCTTAGAACTCCTATCATAAGTTGTGAATATGGTCTCATATACGCAGTTTGGAATAATCTTTAATTTTTTAAGTATCTCAGATCCCATGCCATTCTCAACCACATTAATGCGTTTAAAAAGGTTAATAAATCAATTAAGTTCAAATTCTTGAATGCCTAAATTAATTTTGATACAAACTATTAATATAGTCTTGCTGTATATTTTAAAGCGATAGAATCTTCATATTATTGAGGGTTTAAAAATGAGTTCACCAACCGAATTGGAGGATTTGCCTGGAGTTGGACCAGCCATAGCGAAGAAACTATCCGAAGCTGGGTATAGAAGCCCGGAAGCAGTGGCAGTTGCTACCCCCAAGGAACTAGCCGCTGCAGCAGACATTGGAGAATCTACCGCTACTAGGATAATTGAGGCCGCCAGAGAAATGCTAAACATAGGCTTTGTTTCTGCTCAGGAGTTTTTGGAGCAAAGGAAAAAAATCTCCACCATAACCACAGGCACCAAAAATCTTGACCAACTACTTGGTGGGGGAATAGAAACAAGAGGAATAACCGAATTTTTCGGAGAGTTCAGAACTGGTAAAACTCAGATATGCCTCCAGCTATCCGTCACTGTACAATTACCAGAGGAAAGAGGAGGGCTCAACGGAGAAACTATTTACATTGATACAGAGGGAACCTTCAGGCCGGAACGACTCGTACAGATAGCTTTAAAATTTGAGTTAGACCCTAAAGAGGTTTTAAAGCGAGTCATATACGCCCGAGCCTACAACTCGGATCATCAACTATACCTTTCCCAAAACATTGATGGATTAATAGAGAAGGGTAGAAACATAAAATTAGTCGTTGTAGACAGCATGGTGGGACACTTTAGGTCAGAGTATATTGGTCGAGGAATGCTTGCTGAAAGACAACAGAAACTAAACAAACACTTACACACATTGTTGAGATTAGCGGAACTCTACAACCTTGCGGTGGTGGTAACTAATCAGGTTATGGCAAAGCCGGACGCCTTCTTCGGCGACCCCACATCGCCCGTTGGAGGACACATTGTCGCCCACAACTGTACCACCAGGGTATACCTTAGAAAAAGTAAGGGTAACCAGCGAATAGCCCGCCTTGTGGATAGCCCCTACCTTCCAGAATTGGAAGTACTATTTGCAATAGATGAAAACGGTGTGATTGACGCTTAACAGCTCTAACAAGCGAATCAATCTTCAAAATACGGAAAAGCGCCTCAGGTGAAATTGCAAAACTGTCGGCGGGAAAGCCTCTGAACCTAGTTGAGGGGAGCGTCAATTTCTATACCTTCTTTTTATAATGTTTGATTTACATGTAAACATAAACATTTGAAAAAAGGGTTGGAGACTAGCTGGGTTTTGGTAATGTTTACTGAACTTTAATTGTGAATTCTTTAAACGTGAATAGGCGTCAAAATTATGCTTCGCGTAAACTAAGCATTTTTATTATTCTCTCTGATTTTTCGATGGATTGCTGTGCGGCTTTGGCGGTTCTTTTCATTATTTCTTCTTTATTTTGTGGTGATTCTTCTCCGACGAGTTTTTTAACTTTGGTGTAAGCTGCCTCGCGGTAGAGGGGCTGTAATGATTTGGTTTCTCCATCAGATATTAATTCGGCTCTTTTTGGAGTGTCAACTACCGTCCCTATAATATCACACTTGATTTTTGCTTTTCTTAACGCCCACAAGATTTCCTCCGAGTATTTTGGAGGGTTAAAAATCAGAAGAGAGTCTATCGAGACTCCGAGGTAGTCTATATTAAAGTCGCGAAGCATTTTAAGCACTGTAGGATTTACTAATTTTTCTAACTTGTCCTCGTAAATTTTTATTCCCACATTAGCGGTTTTACATATTTCGTTGCAGTCTCCCCTCAGTCCCCCATTGGTCCAATCAGTAGCAGCGTGTATTTTTTTAAACAAGTTTCCCTCCATAAGTATTTCGCAAGCCTTTATGAACTGCAAATTCAAAGTCTCCATTATCACCTCTGGTCTTCCACCATAAATCGCAGTGGTAGCTATTGTGCCTCCCCCAGCACCCTCAGTCATAATTATGTCGTCTCCCGGTTTGACCTTAGCTCTCGCAGCAATAAGGTGGGGTTCTCTTACCACACCCACCGCCCCAACACAAGAAACAAATCTGGTTCCTATAACCATATCTCCCCCAATTCTAAGTGTGGAGCCAGCTACAAGAGGCACTCCAGTCAACTTGGAAACAGTTCTTATACCCGCCATAAAGTCAAACAGCTTCCCCACATCACCATCATCTGCAAGATGAAGATCTGTAAGTAACGCTAGGGGCTTCGCTCCTTTAATATAAACATCCCTCATGGTGGCTCTAGTCACGTGAAAACCTGCAATGAAGGGGAACTCCGTAAGCCTAGAATGGGTTCCATCAACAGAAATAACTATTACGTCATGCTTACCCTTAACCGCACCAGCGTCATCTTGAGCGCTAGGACCCAATATGGTGTTTATTCCCACATCGCTTATTTTTGCAAGCAATCTATGAACAAAGAAGTCTCCCTCTCCGCGGCAGCCAACACCCAAATCGTGCATACTTGCCCCACATTCTGGATAGCTTAGTATATCCGCAACCTTTTTTGAAGTTCTCTGATTAATTGCAGTCATAGTGTCAGAAAAAACCGCATCGGCCAGCTCTAAGGCTTCCGCATCTGATAAGTCCTTATATATTTTTATTTCATCAACTAGACGGGATAGAATCTCCTCTTGGGAACACTTTTTGGCGTGTAGCCTTTTAATGAGCCCCTCTAAATCAGCCAAACGAATCTCCTCAAAACCTTTTTTAAAAACAATAATCCCTTAAAATAAAGGAAATTGCCCTTTAAATTATTACCTTACAAAAAACCACCGTCAACATATAAAGGATGAATTATGCTTGAATTCACTTTTCTCTGTTAAAAATTATTTGAGAAGCGTTATTAAACATTTACTGGTGAGGTTTCCATTAATTTTATGATTTGTGTAGTCAAAAATCTGGAAAGTTGCTGCTCAAAGAAGTATTTAGTCCAGCCTTAACTTTTTCGATATTTTTGTCCAATATTTTTGACACTCTCCGCGACTAAAGTTGCGGGGATTCTTGCTTCTGGCTCATCGGGAGCCTTCGAAGCAATGGGTGTGCCATCACCCGGTTAACACGCCCTTCCCTCAAGGGAACGGCGTCTATGTTGGCACCCTCATGGGGGCTGCATCTTGTTTAGCCTCTTAAGCCCAAGCCAAACCCTTCAGCTACCAACAACCATTTATATACCCTACTTTCAAATAAACTTTTTTGGCGATTCATCCCCACAACTAAACTCGAAGGCTTTCTCGCCAAGGTTTTGTAAACATGTTTAGGGGCAAAGAATTAAATAAACAATTTGGAAAAGAGATTAATTGAAAGATTTGTGGAGAATATAATTTTTGTACTTGAATTCCAATTTTCATAATTAACATTCTATTTGGATGAGGATTGGTTAAATTATTGTTTTAGAGAGAGTTGGTTTATGTCAAAAACTAAAGAATTTGAGGAAAGGGCCAAAAGGTACTTTGGGAAAGAGGTGACGGATAGAGATAGAGCGATATTTGAAGGTGGTATAACACTCGGCGCTATTTATCACCAATTTGTGGGAACGCCCATTTCTAGGGACGCTGCTGTGGTTTCCGCACTTGAAAAGGCAATAGAGAAGACTATGTCACTTCAACCCTACATTGAAAGGTTGGAAGTCAAAATTGATACAAGTAAGATGCGCCAACCTTCACATCCCTATGATTATGGCGAAGTTGGAGGAAGGAACCTTTCAGTTAAGCTTGTATCTAAATATGGTAAAGTCCGAGTTTACATGAAAATGTTCTTTGTTGCAGAGCTTGATTATCCCCTCATGTTTATAGAAAAAATTGAGGAGGAGAGTTGATGTTGGAAAGCCGAGGCGAAATATGGCCGTATCTAATTTTTCTACCAGCCGATCCCGAAAAGCTGAAAATATTTCTTACGGAGGTTCTGGGATCCCCCATAAGTTTGGATATTCTTGAAAAAATAAATGAGGGGACCGTATGCCAAAAAGATATTATTCGAAAACTTGGTTATTCAAATAAAACCATTCTTGCTCACTTAAAGACCCTAGTTGATTCACGAGTCATCCAGGAGTATTTCCAAGTTGAAGGCGGACGCAGAGTCATCTGTTATAAGCCCACCGATATAGGGCGCTGGATACTACTCATGTTTCAGAGAAAATTTTCCACAAATGATCTCGGTGAAATGTTGGAAGAACTTTTTAGTGTTTATCTGAACAATGCGTTAGAATTATGCTTGAGCAGCGGCATTGATTTCACACGATTGGCAACAATCTTTTCAAGATCTATGAGTGAAGGATTAATTAAACTCTCCGAATCTTCAAGATTGGAGACGCCCAGCGTGCTGGTATTCGGCTCAGTAGCTCTAGACACGTTTTCTACTTTGGAAGAAAAAGGTGAAACAGGAGGTTCCAGGTTATTATACGAGCTGCACGAATTCCCAGGAGGCTCAGGAGGCAATGTAGCTGTTGCCCTCTCAAGGCTAGGTGTAAATACAAGTTTTATTGGAAAGCTGGGTGGAGACGCTGCAGCTTGGCAACTGCTGAGTGATTTTATAAAAGAGGGGGTTAATGTTTCCGGCGTTGTAATTGATAAAGAGAAGAGAACTCCTAGGAGTTTCATAATTGCTGGGGAAACGGGAAAAAAGAGAACATACATTTATGCCACGAAGGATACTGCCCTATCAATTTCAAATCCTGACGAAATCAGATGGAACCTCCTGAAAGACGCAGAGGTCTTCTACATAGGTGAAACCTTTCTTGAAATCAGCGAATTAATAGCAGGGTATGGCAAAAACCTCGGCAAAACAGTTGTATACCGCCCCACCATTCACTATTTAATCCAAGGCCTAGAAAAACTGGAGGGAATACTGAGAAATACAAACATTTTCATTATAAATGAAACGGGATGGCAAATCCTAAAGGAGAGAGGGGTCAAAAGCAAAATGGAAGTTTTGGGAAAGGGTCCAGATATTTTCATAATTACCAGAGGAACCAAGGGTTGCGACACTTACACTAAAGATTTTAGCTTCCATGTAGACGCTTATAGTGTTAAGACTACGGATGAGACTGGTGCTGGCGACGCATTTGCAGCAGGACTAATCGCCGCCCTATTGCAGGAAAAAGGTTTTGAGGAGTTAAAGGATTGTGTACTTTTCGCTTCTGCCTGCGCAGCTCTGGCTACCAGAAAAACGGGAGCAAGATCTTCATTACCCAGTTTCAACGAAGTATTAGAGCTTTTAAAGAAGGAGCCTAAAGATGCCCAAAAAATTGAGCTTTAAAGAGTGGAACTCTTGGTACCAGAAAATCATCAAGGATTTTGGATACAGCGAAGATACAGACGCGGAGGCAGCGCTGGTTCTAGAAAAAATCCTGGGCGACCAGAACCCAAAGGAACAGCTAAACCTTCTCAAAGAAAAAATCCATAATAAATGTGTTTTAATATATGGCTGTGGACCCTCGCTTGAGAGGAATATTTCTGAAATCAAAAGAATAGGACTAAACAAAATATGCACCCAGATTGCCGCAGACGGCGCCACATCAGCTCTACTCAAAGAGAACATTGTACCAGAAATAATAGTTTCAGACCTTGATGGACGCATAGAGGATTTAATTTCGGCAAACAGTAAAGGATCTATCTTAGTTGTTCACGCCCACGGAGACAACATTCCCGCCCTTAAAAGTTACATAGAGAAAATGCCCGGGGTGGTGGTGGGAACCACACAAACGAAGCCCCTAACCCGAGTATTCAATTTTTTTGGATTTACCGACGGGGACAGAGCCATATTTTTAGCCCAGGCCTTTGGCGCACACACAATTCTTTTAGCGGGATTTGACTTCGGTGAGAAGATCGGAAAGTACTCAAAACCAGAATACAAGAGCGAAACGGCAATGACTCCAACTAAAAGGAAAAAGTTAGAATACGCTAAAGAACTGATAAAATGGTTAGCCTCCCAAACCAATACACTTATA
The DNA here is from genome assembly GCA_964510585.1 of uncultured archaeon. GTDB lineage: Archaea > Asgardarchaeota > Jordiarchaeia > Jordiarchaeales > Jordiarchaeaceae > Jordiarchaeum. Next base: position 14,671 of record CAZECW010000019.1, read on the forward strand.
GTCAATTTGACTGGAGCTGGGGAAGTAATACCCGGAATAAAAAATTTAAAGTGGATAAGCCGAGAACTTGACACTTGACTATGTTTATTTTAGGGGTTTCCCATTTAGAGGATAGTGGTCGGAAAAACCCTCCGTGGGGATTTTCGGGCGCCGATTTAGGCGACCCCCATTGACACTTCAATTTAAGGAGGGTAACCGCGCCACCCTCAATGAAGTCAAGTACATCCGTTTTTTGAGATTCAGTATAACCTTCTCGGGGGCGCGGCGACCACAAAAGTAAAGGAGGCGAAACCTCCTTGAACTATGTTGGAGTCGATGTGGGTAA
>CAZECW010000020.1:0-102668 GCA_964510585.1 uncultured archaeon
GATTAAAAGATTCATAGATAAATCTAAATATCTATTTAAAAATTTTTGCCTTATTTATACTTCCAACCATATTCCCTAAGTCACCAAAATGGGAGAGGTTAACCATTGGGAGGTGAGTGTTTTTGCTTGCTTCTACAGACAAATCTGGCTTTTTTTATACACAAAGATGTTAAAGAGGTGGGAATCCGGGTTCTACAACATTCGCAAAAGTTCCCAAAAATAGAAGCGCATTTAAACCTGAAGGCTATTATTCACAAATATTTATTAGGAAATAGATTTAAGAGTTTTGAACCAAACAAGTTGTAAAAATTGGATTGAAACTAATTAATTGATTAGGAGGAAAAAGAATGCCTAGAAGAAGAGCTTCAAGAAGTAAGTCTAGAAGCACAGCATTACTCGGCGCCCTTCTTTTACTTGTAACACCCTTTGTACCCAGCTTTGCGATAGGAATATACTATGGGCCTGGTCAGATTTTTCCGTCGCTTTCGGGAGGTATACGATGGCCCTGGCTTGACCTTGTGTCAATTCTCATTTTGATAATGGGTGTACTCGCGTTAATCGGTCTCCTAATTGATGGTGGGGACGTGTCCATGGTTCTCTTAGTACTTGCAGGGGTAATCGGTTTGATTCTGGGTATCCTTGGTTTGTTCAGCTTCTGGGGATCTAGTATAATATTTGCTTTTGCGCCTGCTTGTGCGATTTTAGGTGGACTTCTAGCTTTATTTGGTGCGTTAAGAGTCAGGGTTTAAAAACGCTGGCTCCTTCCTTTTTTTGGCTAATTTCTGAGTAGATTTGGGGAAATTTGTTTTAAAAACTAGTTTTGGTTGTTTTTCTTGCGTTTAGTGGTCTTCGAGTCGTGATATGTGTGTATATTTGAAGAATAGATATTGAAATATAGATGTTATTGCCATTATGTTATTTGTGAGATATTTATTTTTACAGATTTATGTTTATTTACGTGAATATTAACGAAAAACTTTATATTAAACGTGTTTATAGTTGAGGTTGTCCAGCTTTAGGCTTCCGCGTATCACCCAAAATATGGTGTGGGGCAAGAAAAATGTCCGAGTCTGCAGGCAAAGTTCTTTCTGAGGGTAAAACTAAGATAGTTCGTGAAACTAGAGACAGAAACATTGTCCTTTTAGAATTTAAAGATAGTATTACAGCCCTCGATGGGGAAAAGAAGGACGTTTTAAAAGGAAAATCAGTAATAAACTCGCAAATATCTGCTCACTTTTTCAAGCTACTAGCAAAGAAGGGTGTTCCCACTCACTTTGTGGAATTTGTTGAGCCTAACATAATGAGAGTGAAGAAGCTTAAAATGTTACCTGTAGAGGTTGTTTGCAGAAACATTGCTGCGGGACATTTAGTTAAAAATTTTCCCATAAGAGAGGGCACCCCCCTGAACCCTCCAGTGGTTGAGTTTTACCTCAAGGACGATGCACGTCACGATCCCATGCTCAATGAAGATCACTTTGTAATCCTTGGAATAGCCTCTAGAGATGAGGTTAAAAAAATAAAGGAACTCACACTCAAAACCAATAAAATTCTAAGTGAGTATCTAAAGTCTAAGAATCTTGTACTCGTGGATTTCAAGATAGAAGTTGGACGAGGGGAAGATGGCAAGATTTACGTGGGAGACGAAATTAATGGCGACTCGATGAGAATCTGGGAAGCCGGCACCAATAAAATTCTAGATAAAGATGTTTATAGAAAGGGCGCGTCCATGGAAGATGTCCTGAACACCTATATACAACTTTACCAGAAACTCTTAGGAAAAATGCCCCCAATTAGAGGAAATTAAAATGAATAATTACACGCTCGAAGTCATAATTGAAAATAAGCCAGCCGCAAGAGACCCCGAAGGAGAAACTATACTTAAAGACTTAATTAATCAGAACGGATTCGAAATGGTCAAAAGCGTGCGCTCTGGGAAATATCTCCGCATAAACCTAGAGGCGGAGAGCAAAGAGGAAGCCAAGAACATCGTTTACAGAATGTGTAATGATTTGAGAATCTACAACCCTGTCATACATGTTGTTAGTATAAATGTGAAGGATTAACCAAATCTAAATAATCTATGAGGTTCCACTTTATGAGTGAATTGGTTTCGGCAAGTTCCGACGAGAAATGTGTGACCAAGCCTGTGATGGTGTATCTCTGCCGAAAATTTGTTTCTTCCATAATTTGGAGGAATATTTGAGGCGATAATTGTGAAGGTTGCCGTTATCCGTTTTCCTGGTTCGAATTGTGATCTGGATACCGTGTATGTGCTTAGAAGTGTGGTGGGTTTAGAAACAGAACTGGTGTGGCATAAGCATTTTAATGACGGCGACTTTGATGCGGTTGTGCTTCCAGGCGGCTTTTCTTATGGCGATGCTCTGAGAGCTGGAGTTATAGCTGCATATAGTCCGGCCATGAAGCGCGTAAAGGAGATGGCTAAGGAGGGCAAGCCGGTTTTAGGTATATGTAATGGTTTCCAAATCCTCGTTGAGTCAGAATTGCTCGGCGGGGCCTTACTGAGAAATGATTGTCTCACGTTTATATGTAAATGGGTTACGCTCCGTGTTGATAATGATAAAACTGCGTTTACCAATTCGATGAAAAAAGGCCAAATTCTCAAAATGCCAATAGCCCACAATGAAGGTCGATACTATAATGACCTGGAAGCTATTCGGGAAATGGAGGAAAATAATCAGATTGTTTTTCGATACTCCAACGACAAAGGCGAATTAACATCTGAATCCAATCCTAATGGGTCTCTTGAGAATATTGCGGGTATATGCAACTTGGAGGGCAATGTGTTAGGCTTAATGCCTCATCCTGAAAGAGCTTCTGAACCAATCCTCAGCCCATTTAAAACAGATCATGGAAAACTAATTTTCGAATCCATGGTTAACGCAATTAAAAATGGGGGAAAATATAGGTGACAATAGTTGAAGGAGTGCAGGTGGATTTAAAGCCCGAGGAGCTAAGCCAAGCCGTAAAAATGTTGGGAAAAAAACCCAACGCTGTAGAAGTGGGTATGATAGATGTTATGTGGTCTGAGCACTGCTCCTACAAGTCTTCAAGGCCAATTTTAAAGTTACTGCCCCAAAGTGGGCCGAGGGTTGTGTGTGGACCGGGAAATGATGCGGGCGCTGTTGACATTGGAGACGGCTACGTTGCTGTTTTCAAAATTGAATCGCATAACCACCCTTCAGCAATTGAGCCCTACAATGGAGCCGCAACTGGAATTGGGGGGATAATTCGGGACATCTTATGTATGGGTGCGCGTCCCATAGCGCTTCTGGATCCTCTACGTTTCGGCTCTATTCGGAGTCCTCGTTCACGTTGGCTCTTTAAATATGTGGTGAAGGGCATTGCTGATTATGGAAACTGCGTGGGCATTCCAACAGTGGGGGGAGAAGTAGAATTCGATGAGAGCTTTGAATCAAATTGCCTCGTAAACGTGGTTTGTGTGGGCATAGCAAAAAGGGACGAAATAGTGTTAGCCGAAGCCAAGTATCCCGGCGATGTAGTAGTTCTGGCGGGCGGCTCAACTGGGAGAGACGGTATTCATGGTGTTACATTCGCCTCCCGAACTCTAACCGAAGAATCAGAAGAAGACCGACCTGCGGTTCAAGTAGGAGACCCATTCACAAAAAAGCTTATCATTGATGCTACACTAGAGATTTTGAAAACAGGTTTTGTGCATGGCTTGAAGGATCTGGGTGGTGGAGGTTTAACCTGCGCCTCTTCAGAGATGGCTAACAAAGGAGGCAGGGGTATTGACATTGAGCTATCAAAAGTTCACCTCAGGGAAAAGGGTCTTTCGCCATTCGAAATAATGCTATCCGAGTCCCAGGAACGCATGCTTTTCATTGTAGACCCAAAGGGTGTGGAAACTGTAACTGAAATACTTGACAAGTACGGTTTGTCCTGGAGTATTCCGGGCAAGGTCACCGACTCCAAAAATGTACGGGTTTTCCTGAATGGTTCATTGGTGGCTGAGGTGCCAGCAAAACTGTTGGCGGAATCCCCCATAATAGAGAGAAAAGCGAAGAAGCCTTCCTACATTGATGAGCTGAAAAAGGTTGAAAAACCCCCAATGCCCAACGATTTGTCGGAGGTACTGATTCAACTAATGGCTTCAGAAAACATCGCAAGCAAGGAATGGGTCTATAGGCAATATGATCACGAGGTAGGTATAAGAAGCGTAGTAAAGTGTGGAGAGGCGGATGCGGCGGTGCTTAGAATACTTGGCGAGGATAAAGGCATTGCGGTCTCAAGCGATTGCAACTCCAAACACTGCTACCTTGACCCATTTAATGGTGGGGCGGGGGCTGTCGCCGAAGCCTGTAGAAACGTTGCCTGTGTGGGAGCACTTCCCCTAGCCATTGTAGACTGTTTAAATTTTGGCAATCCCGAAAAGTCCGATGTTTTCTGGCAGTTCAAAGAAACGGTGCGTGGAATGTCCGAAATGTGTAAGGTTATGCAGACGCCTTGCGTGGGTGGTAACGTGAGTTTTTATAATGAAGATGAGGTTACCAAAAAGGCTGTGAAACCTTCCCCTGTGGTGGTGGCTCTTGGAGTTTTGGAGTCGCTTAAAAATGTGGTAACATTAACATTCAAAAATGTCGGCGATTGTATTGTCTTACTGGGAAAAACATTTCCCGAAATGGGCGGCTCAGAATACTACTATACTATCCACCAAATTGAAGGAGGAATCGCTCCCAAAGTGGATATGAAAACAGAGAAAAGAACCATCGACCTTCTACTGTTAGCTATGAAGGAAAGCTATATCAATGCAGCTCACGACTGCTCAAAGGGCGGTCTCGGCGTGGCTCTCTCCCTGATGAGCGTTAAAAGCAAACTTGGGTTGGAAGCTGAACTCCGAGAAGCTAATACCGAGAACCTGAGATTTGATGAGCTTCTGTTCTCCGAAAGCCATTCCAGGTTCATTGTCACCACCAAAAAAGCTAACCTTGACAATCTTCTGGAACTCGCCAAAAATCGAGGCGTCTTTGCATGTTATTTAGGAAATGTTATTAGTTCACCTCAAATCGTATTTCGCTATGAAGATAATGAAATTGTGGATTGCGATTTAATGGAGATAAAGCAAGCTTGGGAGAGTACAATACCCTCATATATGAGGCTTTAAATATGTCTGAAAAATACCTTTTAGGCAAACCCCGCGAGCACTGCGGAGTAATAGGCGTTTATTCTCCAGACAAATCCATTCAAGTTTCAAGATACGCTTTTGACGGCTTAATTGCACTCCAACACCGAGGACAGGAGTCCGCTGGAATATATGTACAAAATGGTAAAGGAATCACCGGCCACAAAGATATGGGTCTAGCCAGCACAGTCTTTACAAAAAAAATCCTGTCCACACTCTACGGAAATAAAGCCATAGCCCACGTCAGGTACAGCACCACCTCAGACAGCAACATTGAAAACGCCCAACCCAAAAAGTTCGTCTCCACCTTGGGATCATATGCCATCGCCTTTAACGGTACCATAACTAACTTCCTCAAACTGAGATCCATGTTAGAAGAGAAAGGACATGTTTTCCACACGGATTCAGACACCGAGACCATAGCCCACGTATTAGCAGCAAATCTACTTGAAACAGACGATTACACACAAGCCATACTTAAAAGCATGAACGAGTTAAAGGGCTCCTACTCCATGGTTATTCTAAACGAGAAAGGCGATCTATATGCAGTGCGCGACCCACTAGGATTTAAACCACTATGCATAGGGCAGATCAACAACATTTATATGGTGGCATCCGAAACTGCCGCCATCGAATCTCTAAACGGTACAGTTTTAGGAGACGTAGCGCCTGGAGAGGTAATCAGAATCACTGACAGCGGGCCAGTAAAAGAAGGTGTCATTAAAGCTGAGAGGCATGCCCGCTGTATGTTCGAATTTGTTTACTTTTCAAGAACAGACTCCAGATTTGATGGAATCTCAATCTACAGGGTTCGAGAAAGACTGGGAAAAATATTAGCTCAAATACACCCCGTAGACGCAGACATCATCGTGCCTGTTCCTGATTCGGGCAGAACTGCTGCGGCGGGACTGGCGGCTGAGTCCGGCATACCTATGGCAGAGGGACTCATCAAAAACCGTTACGTTTGGCGAACCTTCATAATGCCCGTACAGGCAGAAAGAGAAGACCAAGTTAAGTTGAAACTTAACCCCGTGAGAGAACTTATAAGCGGAAAGGACGTCGTGCTCGTTGATGACTCCATAGTTCGCGCAACCACAATGAAGAGAATAGTCTGCCTTATACGAAATGCGGGAGCCAATAAAGTTCATGTCAGAGTCAGCTGTCCCCCCATCATAGCTCCCTGCTATATGGGAATAGACTTCCCTACCAGCCGTGAACTCATTGCTGCAAATCAAACAATAGAAGAAATCCGAAAATTCATTGGCGCCGACTCACTGGGATACATGACAATTGATGGGTTAATGGAAGGCATCGGACTGCCAGAAAATGAGCTCTGCCTTGCCTGCCTAAACAAGAAGTATCCAATTGAAACTGTAGATACTGATTTCCTTGAGAAATACCTCGGAGGACAAAAAAGAGTTGAAGATTAAAGAGAGATGCGGAGTATTTGGAATCTACGCCTTTGACCAGAAATGGAATGTTTCCAGATTCGTGTACTATGGATTAATAGCGTCACAAAACAGAGGACAGGAAACCTGCGGAATAGCCACCTACAACGGAAACGAAATCAAATGCATCAAAGGCAAAGGAATGGTAGAAGAATTCTTCTCAGCAGAAAAACTAGAAAAAATACCAGGCTGGATAGGAATAGGAAACGTCTCCCCATTCGCCCCAGAATCCACAAACAACATACAACCAGTCAGCGACAACAAAACCCAACTAGTCTTCAGCTACAACGGAAAAATACTAAACTTCAAAGAAATATCCCCCAACTCTAACACCGGACCAGACGAAGATCCAAATGTCGCCGCAAAGCTACTGTCTCAAGAACTAGAAAAAAGCGACCCCCTACAAGCCACCGAAACCGTTATGGAGAAATTCAAAGGAGCCTACTCATTCGTAGCCATCACCAAAAACGGCGAAATGATAGTTGCACGAGACCCTATGGGCATAAAACCCCTATGCATAGGGAGCTTCGGCTTCGACCACGGAGCCATTGCTTCTGAGAGCGCCACCCTAGACATAATAGGCGCAGACTACAAAGCACCAATAAAACCCGGAGAAATCTACGTATTCACCCCCTACAGCATAGAAAGAAAACAAGCCTTCAAACCCCAACCCAAATACTGCGCTTTCGAATACGTCTACTTTGCACGCCCCGACTCCATAATAAACGACAAATCCGTCTACGAAGCCCGAATGAAAATCGGAGAACACCTCGCCAAAGAATTCCCCGTAGATGCCGACGCAGTAATAGGCGTACCAGAAACCGCCATACCCTTCGCCATGGCCTACTCAAACTACACAGGCACACCCATAGAAATGGGATTCGTAAGAACCGGCCGCTCAGTAAGAACCGCAATAAAACCCACACAGTTCGAACGACTCGTAGGAGTACAACTCAAACTAAATCCCATACGCAGCGCCATCCGAGGAAAAAAAGTAGTCCTAATAGACGACAGCGTAGTAAGAGGAACCACAACCAGAAACATCGTCAACCTAATGCGCAACCGCATAGGAGCCAAAGAAGTCCACGTAAGAATAGGAAGCCCCCGCCTAATCTCACCCTGCCCATTCGGCGTCGAAGTCCCAGAAAAAGACGAACTCATAGCAGCCAACCTAACACCCGAAGAAGTAAGCAAGGTAGTAGGCGCAGACACCTTCGCTTGGCTATCCCTCAAAGGCGTAATTGACTCAATAGGATTCCCCAAAGAAAAACTCTGCCTAGGATGCTTCACTGGAAAATACCCCATAGAAGAATAAAACATAGGAGAATAAAAAATGGTAAAAATTCTACTCGTAGGAAACGGAGCAAGAGAACACGCCATAGCCGACACACTAGCCAGAAGCACACACCAACCCAAAATATACGCAGCGGCTAGTGACCGAAACCCAGGCATAGTAAGAATATGCCAAAAAACTGGAGGAGAAATCATACTGGGAAACCCCACCGACCCCAAATTCGTAGCCCAAACCGCACAAAAACACTCCGTAGACTTCGTCTTCATAGGACCAGAAGAACCACAATTTATGGGCGTAGCAGACGAAGTAGAAAACACTGGAATCCCATGCATAGGAGCAAAAAAAGCCCCAGCAGAAATAGAAATGTCCAAAGCATTCATGCGAAGACTCATGTGGAAATACAAAATCCCCGGAAGACTAAGATTCATGGCCTTCAAAAACGTCGAAGACGCCATAGCCTACATAAACGAATACGCTGAAAGCATAGCCCTGAAACCAGCAAGACAAGCAGGAGGAAAAGGAGTAAAAGTCATCGCGGATCTCCAAGCATACCTCCAACAGGAAAAGGCAGAAGTAAAGAGAAAACATGCCCAGGACATCTACGAAAAACACATGCAACCCTACACAGACATCGAAGACCGAATACTAATAGAACAAAAAGTAGAAGGACCAGAATACACACTTCAATGCTTTACTGATGGAAAAACCATAAAACCCCTACCGCTAGTACAAGACAACAAAAACGCATACAATATGGACATAGGGCCCGAAACCGGCGGTATGGGAAGTATTGGCGGTCCTGGTTTGACTCTGCCCTTTATAAACGAGGAGGAGTATAAGCAGTCCGTTTCTATTGTGGAGAGCGTTGTTAGAGCTATAAATAAGGAGTTGGGTCAACCCTATCGTGGTGTTATTGCAGGTCAGATGATGTTGACTGCTCTGTGGGGGCCTACTATTATTGAGTTTTATTCTCGGTTTGGTGATCCTGAGGCGGTGAATGTTCTTCCCATTCTTGAATCGGACTTGGTGGATATTTCAGAGGCCATAATAAGTGGTAAACTTGGTAAAATTAATTTGAAGTTTAGAGATACGGCCACTGTTGTGAAGTGTATTGCTCCCAGAGGGTATCCTGATAGGAGAGATTTGGCTAAGGGTCATCCTTTGTATGTTGATGAGGCGGCTATTGAGAAGAGGGGTTGCAGGGTTTTCTATGGCTCTGTCGGGTTGCGGGATGGTGAGATGATCACTGGTGGGGCGCGTGCCGTGGAAATTTTGGCTGAGGCGCAATCTATTCCAGAGGCTTCAGAAATTGCGGAGAGCTGCATAGGTTTTGTTAAACTTGAGGATGATTGGAAACTATTCCATCGGTCAGATATTGGTGGTGAGACGCTTTTAGAGAAGAGAGTTGAGTTGGCGCAATTGATTAGGGAGATATACAATTATCGCAAAGAAAAGGATCTTGTTGGGAGACAGGTGGACTGGATTCCGGGCAGGGGACGAATAGAGTACCAAGCTTAGTCGATTCCTTTTTGAAACTATAATGCCTTAGCTCCGCAAAGATTTTTTAGTTTATGATGCTCTAAAGGGAAGTAGTCAATACTTGAATTGTTTTTTTGTCAAGGGAGGAATGGTGTAAAGCTATGGCTGAGAAGGAACCTTTGGTGTCTATTGTTATGGGTAGCGAATCTGATAGGGAGATAGCTTTGAAGGCTGTTGAGGTTTTAGACAGTAATAATGTTCCTTATGAGGTTAGGGTGCTTTCCGCCCATAGAAATCCCAAGGAGCTGGAGAAGTATATAGCTGAGACAAAGTCTTTGGTGTTTATCGCGGTCGCGGGTCTGGCTGCCCATTTGCCCGGTTTCATTGCTTCGAGGACTGAGAAGCCAGTTATTGGTGTGCCTGTTAGTTCTAAGTTGGGTGGCTTGGACGCTCTTCTTTCCATCGTTCAGATGCCTTCTGGTGTGCCTGTGGCTTGTGTGGGTATTGATAATGCGCGGAACGCTGCCTTTTTGGCGTTAAGGATACTTAAACTCTTGGAACGTTGAAGTGTTTAGGTGGAGGCTTTGTGAAGTTTGAATTTTCGGGTGGTTATAGTTGGTGCGGGTCCTGCTGGGTTGGCGGCAGCCTATGAACTTTCAAAAAAGAATGTTAGGGATATTTTGGTCATAGATCAGGGTAAAGCTGCGTCCAAAAGGCAGTGCCCCATGCCTAAGAATTATAATAATTGTGCTCGTTGTGATCCATGTAGTATAATGTGTGGGATTGGTGGGGCGGGAACCTATTCCAGCGGTCTTTTGAACCTAAATCCCTACATTGGGGGTGACTTAACTGAATTTACTAGTGATGAAGGGGAAGCGTGGGAGTTAGTTAAGATTGTGGATCAGATGTTTCTGGAGAATGGTGCCCCCAATATTTTGTTTAAGCCTGATAGGGAGAAGGTGGAGGAGCTTGAGAGAAGAGCGTCTTCTGCAGATGTCAGGTTTATTCCCATAGATCAGAGGCTTATTGGTACAGACAATGCTTGTGTGGTGATTGAAAGGATTCACTCTCGATTGGAGAGTAGAGGTGTGAAGTTTCTTCTTGAGACAAGGGTTGCCGAAGTGAAGGAGGGAGAATTGTTACTTGAGGGGGGTGAGAAGGTTGGGTTCGAGTATTGTATTCTCGCCCCTGGAAGGTCTGGGATGAAGTGGTTGGAGGGGCAGATGAGTAAGCTGGGTATCCCCACCCAGTATTTGCCTGTGGATATTGGGGTGAGGGTGGAGGTGCCGGCGAGCATAATGGAGCCAGTTTGTAGTATAGAACATGACCCCAAGTTTCATATTCGTACTTCAACTTTTGATGATTTTGTTAGGACTTTTTGTGTGAACCATAAGGGATTCGTGGTTATGGAGGTTTATGAGGATCATGTGGGTGTTAACGGTTACTCCTTCACGAATAAAACGTCGGATAACACCAATTTCGCTTTACTGGTAAGGGTGGGGCTTACTGAGCCCTTGGAAGATACGACGGCTTATGGTAGGTCGATTGCTACGCAGATTACCATTCTGGGGGGTGGGAAACCTCTGCTTCAGCGTTTGGGGGATCTCAGAAGGGGGAGGAGGTCTTACTGGTCTCGGATAGAGAGGGGAGCGGTTAAACCAACCCTGATGTCTGTAACTCCGGGGGATGTGTCAATTGGTATTCCCTACAGACTTTTAACGGACATTCTTGAAGGTTTAGAGAAGCTAGACCGGGTCATTCCGGGCATTGCAAGTGATTCAACCTTGTTTTATGCTCCGGAAATCAAGTACTCTGCAAAAAAAGTTCTCACTGATAAAAGTTTGGAGACGAGAATACCCAACTTGTTTGTAGCGGGGGATGGTGCTGGAGTTTCGAGGGGCATAGTTACGGCGGCGGCCACTGGGATAGTAGCCGCAAGGGGTATACTCAAGAAAATGGGGTGAATCATCCTATTTTCCCTTTTTACGCGAAGAAAATTTTTTGAGGGACCTGTTTTCTCCACAAGGAACGTTGGAGGGAGATCCTCCGACTTATCATTGGGAATTTTGGGATGGGGTTCTTTTTGGAGGAATTTTAGTGTGAGGTTTCAATTGTCTTTTTTTCTTTAGAAGGTGTCTTGGGTATTTTTGTTTAGATGTTGTGTTTTACAAGTTAGGGTGCTTGTTTAGGTTTGATGGGTTGTTGGGGAAGTGTGGTTGTGTTTAGTCGCCTTTTTTTGGGAAGCCAATAATCCTATATATCCTTGGGGGTAGATATTATGAAAGGAACAGTTGCCCTAGTTTGTTAGGCCTGTAGTATTTATGGGAGGCATGTTTTGAGTGAGCTTCAAGGATTCTGGATGGTCGGATTTGGAAATCTTGCAAAATATTTCTGAGTGTTTTAAGCTTCTGAAAAAGGGTTTGGAAAATTTGAAGAACAAAGAATTTGAAAATGCCTTATCTGTTTTGTCAGACGCCTCTACCCTTATGTATATAAGTCTTAATCGGGCGGTTACCCGTAATTTATCCTACAGGCATGCTTATGGTATTATTGTGCAATTTAATGTTCTAGTAGTTTCTTTAGCTATAAGTTTTCTTGTGCGCGCTAGACAAGTTGAGAAGGAAGCAAGGGAGTGTTTGGGGGGAGCTACATCCCTTATTGCGCTCATCACCGCCTTTCTGAACCCGCTGTTGAGAAGCATTGTAGAGCAGGAATCAAAACCTGATGGTTATAAATTGACAGAAAAAGATAGGTATCTTTTAGCAGAGATGATGCAGTTGAACGAAGTCATCAGAGATTTCAAAAAACAATTTGAAGAAGAGAAAAAAGAGATTTTTGAAGAAAAGCCAAAAAAGGTGGCTGCAAAGGCCAAAAAACAGCCAGCCAAGAGTTAACGCTCTCCGCGAAAGTCTGGGGCCTTCCAGCCAACGGTTTTTGTAATTATTTCTTAACAAGTATTTCTTCCTGATTTTTTGAGAGCAGTTTTCCCTCCTTTGTGAGAATCTCCGCTTTAGCCCAGATTTTTCCTTGGGGGCAGGTCTTAAACTCGAATACTTGATTGGTTCTATGTACGCTGTCTGGTTCAATGTTTAATGTTGCCTGTTTTTCGTTAAACCTTCTCCCATTCTCGTCTTCTAACCAGTAAATCAGTTGAACATTGGAATAGCTTCTATGCAGATCATTTATAATCCAGATAGCTCCCTTATCACTGGGTTTCACAACATCACTAATCTCTATGCTGACCAGCACGGGTTGATACCCTGTTTTCATGGCATAGTAGCCTTTTTTGGGCTGGCGATAGTAATCCAAAACGCTCCAAGTTATTGAAGGCCAGCAGTCCACGAACATAAACTGGAAGATTCCAGTCATTGGGTTGTATTTTGCCCGTCTATATGTTTCAATGGCGTACTTGAGAAGCTTATACTGGTAGTTTTGGCTGTTCTCTACAAACTCTTCCAAAGAATTTCCGAGCTCAATTTTTGCCATGTTAAAAGTCTGCATGTGTTGAAAGTCGTGAAAAGTCCACTTACCCCAGTTGGGTGGCCAGAGATCCTCCTCAGGCATCATCCTTTTCAGGGTATCTACATTTGGGAGGGCTTGGGCGCCAAATTCAGTGCAGAAGGGCTGGGCGAGGAGCGTAGAGTACTTTTTGTAATCTTCCTCATACCAACCCGGATAAATGTGGAACTCGGTGGTTGAAGCAATGTCCACGTAGCGTGTAGCATCCTCTTCTGACGCTGCAACCATTAGGAGGGTATCGAGATTCCTTAATTGGTGCAAGTCGGGTTCATTGTGGCAGCACCAGACAACTATGCTGGGGTGATTATAAAAGGTTCTAATCATATCCTTAATTTGTCCAACGGCCTTTTCTGCAAATTCGTCGCATCTTGAATACCACCATTGCAGAGCAAAATCCTGCCAGACCATTATGCCGTTCTCATCGCAGGCGGAGTAGAATTCCTCCCTGTTGACATGTGCGTGCACCCTTACTGCGTTAACATTTGCTTCCTTGAGAAGCCGCATATCTTCCCGTATTTTTTCGGGAGTGTATTCTGAGAGCCACTGAGTGGGAATAATGTTAGTACCCCTAACGAAAATTTTTAAACCGTTAAGATACCAATTCCACCCCGAATCTATCCTGACTTCTCTAACACCGAACCGTTCCCTTAAAGAATCGAGAACATCTTCACTGTCTCGAACCGCAACCAACAAGTAGTACAGGTTTTGTTCTCCATGATCCCAAGTCCACCAAAGCTGCGGCCTTTTCATACTCAGTACAAAGAATAGCTGGTTCTTCCCCCTAGATAAGAACACGTGTTTAAACTTTGATATACTGCCCCCCGAAGAAGAGTTTACAGGTTCTACTTCTACTTCGACCATTACCTCTTTGGGATAATCTAAATTCTCCAGTTCAACTTCAACAATTATTCTTGCAAGTTTTTCAGATTCAATTTTAGGCGATATTTTAACTCTGGAGATTCTTACTTTACTCGTTATTAGCAAGTCCACATCGTTCCATATGCCTCCAGTGTTATAGTCTTGGCCGTGTTCTGGATCCCAGGAGCCTGGGCGGCAATCATGGTGGTTGAGAACCCCCTTAATTAGTCTCTTGTAACATGGCCAAACTGGTTTTTCTTCCTTCGGAGAACCCACCTTGACGAGCAACGAATTCTCTTCCCTGATAACCTTGGTAACGTTAAACATGAAGGGTTGGAAATATCCCTCATGGTGACCTACAAAGACTCCGTTTAGATAAACGTCTGCAAAATAGTCAACGCCCTTGAATCTAAGCCAAAACTCTTTATCTGCTGGTACTTCTTCCAGCCCGAAGCTTTTTTGGAAGTAAATGTTTCCAGAGAAATCCACACCTCTAAGGTACCAGTTTGAGGGAAGCAACATTTCCTTCCAATCAGAGTCATTACTTGGAACAGACTCAAAACTGTATCTCCATTTCCCATTTAAGCTAATTATCATTGATATTCGCCTTTGCCAGTTAAATCTAAAACCATTAAAAAGACATTTTTTGGAATATACTGCTTCAGTTTCTGTTTAAAAAAGGTTTATGGTCATTTTAATTGGGAGGGAGGAGCTTTAAATATCAAATAAAAAAATTATAGTAGTGCAGAATCAAAATCTTATTTCTCTGGAAAGGATTTTTAGAGAAGTGAAATAGTTGAGGTTCTGGCTGGTTTCACCAGGGACTTTGAAACAGAAATGCTTGGAGTTTATCCTCCTTGAAGGATATTTTAACCCAGAGACTTTTTCAGAGTTGGAATACTCTCTCCACAACCAGGAATATCCAAGCAAAGACCTCATCTCTGAATTATGTAGAAATGTCAGATGCCCAGCCATTTGCGAAAAATGTCAAGCTGATTGCATACACAAAGAATTCTGTAAGCAGGTGGAGAGGCTGCACATTGATAGAAGTCCACCATGTATAAGAAAAGCCTACAACTTGGGCGAGTTTCGAATAGTTAAAAACTATTTCAAGTCGCTAGGACTTCTACCCAATACAACAGAAGAACGCCCCGGAGTGAAATGCACATTTATGAGAAAAGTAGGACTGTGCGAAACGGACAATTTCTGTAAAAGTATGAAAACAGGAATTTTAACTGAATACTATAATATACGCTTAAAAAGAAAAATCACCGAAGAAATAAAGAGTAATAGGCCTCAAACATATAGGAAATAAAGTCACCCTCTAACTGTTTTTTCCTATTTTTTCCAGAGCTTCTGGGCAATTTCAGATGCGCGGTGTTTCTGCCACAGTTCTAAATACCTCAGTATGTTTTCATCGTTCCGGTAAACATCAAAAACAATGTTATACTTTGCTTCCAGTACCGGGAGGAATGATCCCTGCAAAGCATCTCTATAAGTTCTGAGGCCCTCAAGGTTTTCCTCATCAAGAACTTTAATTATCGTCTTCGCTGCTAATTCGCCCGACTCGAGGGCATAAGGAATTCCTTTGCCCGATATGGGATCCACTAGGCCAGCGGCGTCTCCTACTGCTACAATGCCCCCCTCGTGGAATTTTTCGCGAGTCTTTAGAGGAACCAAGTGGGCCGAGGTTCTGATGGTTTCCCCGCTTGATAAAATTTTTCTTATAGGTTCGTAGTCTAGAAACTTTTGAAAAGAATCCCTCGTATTACTAATATCTGATAATCGGCAGCCCCAACCCAAACTTATCACATTTCTTTTAGGAAAAGCCCACCCGTAACCAAATTTACTTATGTCCTTGCCAAAATAAAAGTTGATGGTTTTTTCGCCTATGATTTCCGATATTTTTTCTTTTTTAGACAGAATCTCTTTTTGTACTGTCAGGTATACTTGATCTGCTTTGAAGGGACTCCAACCAATAGATTTTAAAGTTGGAGAATTGACTCCATCAGCTGCGATTACAATCTTGGCTTCGACATTACCCCTCTTTAGTTTAAGCTTATAATGATCGTTTTTCCACGTAACACTTTTCAGACCTTGGGACTCCATGAGCTTTGCACCGTTCGCAGCTGCGAGGTACTGAAAGTAACCATCAAACTTTAGCCTCCAAACCACGGCGCCGAAACCAAGCCTGCGAAAAACTTTCCCCGAGGTGTGATAAGTTACCAGAGATTCCACTTCACGCTCAATTACCTCACCCGGAATTTTATATTTACTCACAAGCGTTAATTCTATAGCTCCACCACAGGGTTTATACCTCGGAATCTCCTCTTTATCAATCAAAACTACCTTGTATCCCGCCTCCGCAATGTGAGCTGCGGACAATGAGCCTGAAGGTCCGGCGCCAACCACAGCAACATCATACAAATATTTTAAACCTCACCTAATTTGTGCTATTCTGAATGGTAAACACCACTCATAAATATTATCCCAAAAAACAGCATATATTGTTATTCCATAAAAAACGGTTAAAAATATCTATTATTATTTATTTTCAATTTTAGAGCTGATGAAACCTTTTTATAGAGGAAAGAAGCATTCTAAAGATAAATTATTAAAAAGAGGAAAGTAAAATGCCCAGAAAAAAAAGCGAAACAATCATACCAGTCGCACCAATCGATAGACTGATCAGAAACGCCGGCGCGGAAAGAGTTTCAGAAGGTGGAGCTGCGGCACTAGCTAAAATTTTAGAAGAACTTGGGACAGAAATAGCACGACTAGCAGATGAGATGGCGAAGCACACTGGAAGAAAAACCATAAAAGAAGAAGACATCGACTTGGCATACAAAACATGGAAGAAAACAAAATTCCCATAAAAAACCAATAAACATCTAGCAGATACGAGCAAACTGGTGTTTCAAATAGTGCCACTTTGAACAAGAAATTTTCCAAAGCACTATCCTATTATTTGCTATAAAAACATGTTTTCGTTCTTTGTCTAAGAAGCGCAGCTTATGTACGTTTTTAAAGCTGGTAGAATCTAAGTACGCAAAGTTAGAAATATTTTCATCTTGAAACTCGCAGCTCATACCGGAGTACATCGCCTAGGTTCTCAATCTCTGAAATATTGTAGATGCTGCCACCACTTTTCTCCGCGATGCTTTGGCAAATCTTCTTCCGCCAATTCTTCATTAATGCATGGCTTTCTGGACGGATAACAACAGTGCGAATGTTTTCCTTTTTTATCAATTTAGCTATCTCTTCAATCTCGTATAGTAACTGATTGTAGGATTCCATCTCAGACCTCATCTGTTGAATGTAAGAGTAACGTCTTTCAGAAAAATTCCCGGCGTTTAGCGGCACATTTGCGCCCCCGTCACTAATAGTTACCAGGAAGGGTACTACCTTGTTATCTTTCATTTTCTCCCGTTTTAGTACCTCAAGTCCTTTGACCAGTCCCGCGGCTAGAGGAGTCCAGCTTCCAGATTTTACAGTTAGCAGTTTTGCAGTTACGGTTTGCAGGTTTACTGTGGGATATTGCATTATTTCAGCGCTGTAGCCTTTAAATACCACTAGTCCCACGCGGTCCCTCTGTCGATAGGCTTCATCATGTAGGGAGAGTATCACCTGTTTGACTTTTTTTAGGTTTTTAAACATTGAGCCGCTGGCGTCAAGTACAAAGACTATGGAAAGTGGTGCGCGGTACTCAAATATTTTTTCGCGAATATCTTGTGTTCGTATATTTACTGCCAGATTTTTGTTTTTTCTATTTTTTTGGTAGGGCGAGGATGCCCTTATTGATGCATCCAATGCGATGTGCCTAGTTTTTTCCTTAGGGATTTTGTAGTAGATGTATCTTCCTTTGTCTGAGGAACCTTTTGCTTTTAGCCTCCTTCCCAGAAAGCTGGGTTCATCCTTTCTGAAGTAGCTTTTGTACTGCTGCCTAAAAAATTCCCCAAGAATGTTTGCCTTCTTGAGCTCTTCTATTTCTTCTTCTGTTAAGGCATCAAATCTTGGGTCTCTGATGTTTATCATTCCATCTCGGTCTTGGCCTTCTTGTTGCTGTGTATAACGGTTCAAAAGGTCTTGGTAGGGGATGTCCTGATTTGACGGAGCGGCTTGCATGCCTTCCTCAAATGAGATGTTTTGAATATCTTTTCCTGAGGCGTCCTCACTTTTGTTTTGTTGTTGGCCATTCATTTCGGCGTCGTTACGAAAAAAACCCATGGCCTCTTGCTGTTTCACTTCGTTTAGTGTTTTTTCGAATGCTTCTGCTATCCTTTTGTTTACCGTTTCTGCATCTTCGAATTCAAATTTTCGAATTCTGTGACCCAGGGCTAATTCCGCAGCCTTTAGCACATCTTGTTCGTTTACTTCTTTTCTACCGTCCAAGGCCGCTAATGCCTTGGCGCAGCGCATAACCGTTATATCCCCTCTATGGGTGCCTACCCCCAGCTCCAGACACAACCTCACAATGGTTACTAACAGGTACGTTGGTATTTTTACTTCTGGAAGAATTTCTTTGGCCTTCACTATCCTTTTCTGAAGATCCTCTTCTTCGCTCTGCCACTTCCTTAGAAACTCTTCCTGGTCTTTATCAAATTCTTGGATGCGGTTTAGTATCTCCAGTCTTTGTTTAACATCCTTGAGGGGGGTCACTTCTACCTGTAGGCCTATTCTGTCAAGTATTTGGGGTCTTAGTTCCCCCTCCTCCGGGTTCATACTTCCTACTAGCACGAAGCTTGAGGGATGGGATACAGATACACCTTCCCTTTCTACAGTGTTAACTCCAAAAGCTGCAGCGTCTAAAAGATCGTCCACTATATGGTCACTTAGAAGGTTAATCTCGTCTACGTATAGTATTTGTCGATTAGCTTCAGCCAATATGCCTGGCTCTAGAGCTTTAACTCCTTCCTTTATTGCCCTTTCAATGTCTAGAGATCCCACAACTCTATCCTCTGTTACCCCTAGAGGAATTTCAACAACCCTCATCCTTCTTACTTCATATTCTAAGCTATTGTTTTCCTTTAATTTGGCTTTGCACATTTCACACATAGTTGATGGATTTGCAGGATCGCAGTTAAATGGACAATTCTTGACGAATTCTATTTCTGGCAATAATGCAGCTAATGCCCTTACTGCAGTAGATTTTCCTGTGCCTTTCTCTCCACGGATTAATACGCCGCCGATTTTAGGATCTATAACGTTTAAAATTAGACCGAGCTTCATATTAGTTTGGCCAACTATTGCTGTAAAGGGAAAAACTACTTTTTTATATCGAACAGACATGGCTTTAGTCGCTCCGTGCTATTAAGTTATGTAGGGCTAGAAATGAAGCTTCCTTCATGTTGCCCGCAACCATTTTAAAGTAATGAGGACAAATACTAGAAAACCAAAATACCTTTTTAACTTTATCATAAACTTAACAGCATAGCTTTTTGTTCACCTTTCCATTTCTTTAAACTTTTGTTTTCGTAATGGTCGCACATTCAATTTTTAGTTGCAATTATACCACTTATGAAGCTGCACAAAAAACACATGTACCACCTACCTTCCTTAAAAAATTAAGGTAAAGCTCTTTTCTCATAGAAAGTTCACATAAAGAACGCTTGCTTATTACAGTGAGTATACAAATGAGTGGGTAGAGCCAAGAAATTATGCAAAGTACGGTAACTCTCTTCAGGAAAGGAAACTTTATCTTTAGGGGTGTGAATAAGATAGATTAAACATACTTTTAGTTGTCTATAGAATTAGATATAAGTAAAATTTTGAGAGAAGGATTCCGGTGGCAGAAATGAAAACAATAATTTATGCAGGTGCAGAACTACCCCCCATATTAAGAGTAATGTCTAAAGCGTATTCCCTGAGTGATGTTACCATAATAGCAAATAACATACATGACTACTACCTTTCTGGTTTAAAAATTATGCATGAAACGGACAGTGCAATACTGTTTTTATCAAAACTTAAAGAGGGAATGGACTCCTACACACTTCAAAGTATACTGGAAAAGTTTGGAGCTAAAACTAGCATACCCACATCAGACGCTAAAATTGGGATCACTTTTTACAGGGAAGGAAAATTAAAAAATAACCAGGACCTTGTAAGCATTCATCGGGATTTATGCAAGGCTCTACAGCTTAAAACAAACGTAATACCCTTCACAGACAGAGAAGTCAAGGCGGCGGTCAAAACAGGGGAAGGCGAAATAAGCTTATTAGAATACTTTACTGCAAAAAAGGAATTCAACGTTAAAAAACTGGAATTAGAAGGAATAGAAAAAATAAAGCCTTTTGACCAGGTGGTAAAAATCATAAAAGATAGTGAATCAATACTCATCATACCCAACGATCCAGTAAGCATCATGCCAATTATAAAAAACAAAAATATCCAGGAAGCCATCGAAAACTGTCAGGGACACGTTACAGTAATTTGTCCTTCCCTCACCAAAAAGTCAACCCTTCTTCTAGAGACGCTGGGCATCGAACCAACACCCCTAGGGGTAGCCAAAACCTTTGAAGAACACATAGACACCTTCCTAATAGACCGCAACTATCAGGGCCTCAAGCCACAAATAGAACTCCTAAAAATGGAAGTCGTCGCCACAGACCTATACGAAACAGAAGCCGAATATGGAAATGCAATACCAAAACCACTACAAGAACACTTCCAGCTGGAAACCAAAGCCCCACCAGTAATTACCGGATTAAAAAAGGGAGTCCAAAAAATAGGAAAAATATTAGGAGCCCCTGAAAAAACCAAAGAACAAGAATAATATCCAAAAAACTACTCCTTTTTTCCAAGAGTAGAAAGCTTGTAATTCCTCAGTCGAAAAGGTAATATGTGGGTGTAGAAGATTAATTCTTAGAACCTACACATTTTTGGATTAATGGGGATTGAATAATATGGATGGCGCAGACTATGGTACACTAATAATTTTAATGGTGGTTGTAATCTTCATATTGTTGGCATTAATTGTGCCCAACATAAGAATATTGAAGGAGTACGAGAGGGCCGTAATATTTAGGTTGGGAAGAGTGGCTGGAACCAAAGGACCAGGTATAGTGTTTCTTCTGCCCCTCATAGACCGAGCTGTTAAGGTGGACCTAAGGGAAAACTACTTCGAAATTCGGAGACAAATGTGCATAACAGGGGATAACAGCCCTTTGGACATTGATGTGTTAGTCTACTACAGAGTGATTAATCCTGAGGATAGCGTGGTTAAGATTAAAGACTTTCGGGGCGCAGCCATTGGTATTGCACAAACCACCCTGAGATCGGTAATTGGGGACATTATGCTTGACGATGTGCTCGCCAAAAGAGAATACATCAACACTGTTCTCAGAGATAAGCTGGACGAGATGACTGAAAGGTGGGGTGTTAAGGTCACCAGTGTTGAGATCCGAGAGATTCTCCCTCCCAGCCGGGTTCAAAACGCTATGGTTCGCCAGATGGAGGCAGAACGGATCAGGCGAGCTATGGTCATTGAGGCTGACGGTACCAAAGAAGCAGCGATTAAGGTGGCTGAAGGTGACGCGCGCTCCGAGATTCTGAAGGCTGAGGGAGACCGTGAGGCGGCTATCTTAGAGGCGGAGGGTGTGAAGCAGAGCATTATTTTGGAGGCGGAGGGTGAAGCATTAGCTCTTGGTAAGGTTTTTGGAGTTGTAAAGGACATTGATAGTAAGACTATGACTTTACAGTATCTAAAGGCTCTGGATGCGCTGGGGAATAATGAACAAACGCGTATGATATTTCCATTAGATTTCTCTTCTCTTACGGGAATGGTCTCGGAACATGTGGATAAAGCATCTGAAGAAGAGGCTCATAGTTCTAAGAAAAAAGTCAAATAGAGAGGGATTGGGTTAGGAGCTAAAAAATTGTAATGGTAATTTGTGTTTCAAATTTTCTTAACCTTTTCTTTGATTTTGTCGAAGTCGCCGACTTCCAGCACAATTGGGAGCTGGGCATACCCTGGTAAGCCATGTGTGATTTCTTCGAGCAAGTATATCAGCGCTTCTTTAGGTGTCAAATTCCTCTCCTCTAGATTTGCCTCGGGTAATGTTAACGACGCTTCCACCCATTTTTCCTTAGTTGCGGAATCTGTTGGGAACAGGCAGTAAATATAATCCTCGGTATTGATGATTATGGAGGGGGTTTTGGTCCAAGCCTCGTCGAGGTATTTAAGCATTTTTTCAACATTTTTTTCCTTAGACATTGATTCACCAACCACTATTTGGGAGCGAGTTCTATAGATTTAACTATCTTAATTAGACAGAATTCACTAATAAAAATATGTCCTATCTTAATTATGGATTAGCCGTCTTGTCTATTATTTAAAAGACAATCCCTTAAAAACATATTAGTTGTGAGCTTAGGGTATAGTTTAAATATTTTTCAACGTACTATTTTAATCCAAAATACTCTTGGTGGAGAATACATGAAGACTATACAAGTAGTTGTACCAACTGTAGAATCAGGGCGAATAACAAAGATTTTAGGTGATTCCGGAAGAGATTTCTCGACGGTTTCAGGGAAGGAGAATACCCTAATTCTAATCACCTCAGAGGACGACGATGTAGATGCGGTTCTATACGAGTTAAAACGTTTGGGTGTGGGCAGGGAGTTCGGAAAAATTCAGTTAACTCCCTTAACTGCCTCTCTGCCTTCGATAATTACAAAGAAACCCTTAATTTCCTTCAAACGTTCATCCAGCGATGAAATTATCCAGATGGTGGAAAAGTCTGCTAAAATCAACATTAATTACATTGTGTTAACAATCCTTGCGGGCGTTTTGGCATCTTTAGGACTACTAGGGAACAATGCCGCAGTAATAATTGGCAGTATGGTGGTATCCCCCCTTATGGGACCAATTACTGGTACCGCTATGGGAACGGTTCTCAGTAAAAGAGAAATGTTTATGGATAGTATTAAGGCAGAAGCTGTAGGTATTCTTCTCGCTATAGCTCTTGGTTTCTTCTTGACTTACTTATTCCCGAGTGCTGCGCCAACTTCTGAGATTTTAGCCAGATCCCGACCAAACATAGCGGATATGGCGCTGGCTATAGCTTCAGGTTTTGCGGCCGGTGTGGCTCTCAGCGGTGGTCTAGAATCTACACTGGTGGGAGTGGCGGTGGCTGCTTCGCTTCTTCCCCCCGCAGCAAACATTGGGGTCGGCATAGCTTTGGCTCAGTACGGTATTGCCGCAGGTTCGCTTGAACTATTATTAATCAACATTTTCAGCATAAATCTTTGCTGCACTGCACTGTTCTGGATTCAGGGAATAAGGCCTGCGGTTTCTGTAAGGAAAGAAAGAGTGGCTGCAAGGGTTTTACGTAGAAGGCTGGTTATCGTTTTAATCGCTCTATTAGTTTTGGCGATGCCAATAGGCGTCACAACCCAGAGCGTGTACAAGCAAGCAAAGTACACGAATGTTGTCAACACAGCTATTTACTCTCTAGCTCTACCGCCAAATAATGCTCTCCCCGGAAATGTTTGGACCCTATATGATCCTACAACAAACACACTCTGGGTTACTGCCCTAATATTTACGCCGTCAGGCGTTGTCCCACCGGATCTTGCTCAAACTCTCTCTCTAATCATATCCTTAGGTACAGGAATTCCGACAGTAACAGTTTTGGCAAGTGCACAAGCCACGATACTGAGTCCCATATGATGATCTTCAATAAAAACTTGAAATGTTTCCCCATTCCCCTTTTTCCTTAAAAAGTACTTTTATATGTGGCTGGCTCCTAATTACTCTATAGAACTTCTTTCTTTGTTGGATACTTACAGATTGTAAACATGAAAAGACTCAATGTATTGATGGATTCGAATGAAGAGGCATAGAGAAATGAGTGAGAAGGTTTGTCCAAGTTGCGGGAAGACCGCTAAGGCGGGTATGAAATACTGCATGTACTGCGGAGAAAAGCTAGAGGAAAAGGATGAGTGGTTCAGCGAAGAAAAATCAGAAGAAACGCAGTTGGAATCTTTTCATGAAGCCGTCGAAGAGATTTCTGGCAAAGAGGAGATTCCGGAGGATATTAAGTATCAGTTAGAGTTGAGAACAAAACTGGAAGAACTAATTGGGGAAAGATCTGAGCTTACCAGGGAGATTGATAGGATGATGGAGGGATTGTCAGGCGATATATCTATTGAAGAGTACAGAAACAAAATAAAGAATTTAAAAAACCGGGTGGCTGAACTCAAGAAGGAAGAGAAAGACATAGAGAAGCTAATAAAACCTTTACCCTTAGAGAAAATATCTAAAGAAAAAGAGGAACTGAAGGCGCGATTAGATAAACTTAAGGAAGTTTACAGATCTAAAGAAATCAGCAATGAAACATTCGAAAAGCTACGCAAAGAATACGAAAAAGAACTAGAAGATGTAAAGAAAAGACACAGAAACGAAAAAGACAGGGTGGAGAGCTGGATTGCACAACTAGAAAAAGAGAGAAAAAACATCCAAGAAACTTTAGAGCTACTATATGCAAGACACAAAACAGGAGAATTGGCTGAAGGGGAATACCAGAAAAAGAAGGAGGAACTGGAAAAAACCCTTAACAGAACTCAAATAAGCCTAGAAAATTTAAGAATAGAGGTACGCCAGTGGGGCTAAAAAACAGATAGTAACCTTCTCCTGCTAAAAAACACGTTTGCCTTTTCGTCTGAGGCACAAAACTCATGCTAGTCTACCTTGCAAATATCAAAAGTAAGAAATAATATATTAAAAGCTCATAGAAATCGGTCTACATCTTTATGTCTTCTCTCAGAATTATATTGAACAAAAAACAAATATTTAGTAGTTTCTATGGATTGTGTAATTGCCTAGTATTTGTTTTCCTTATTGGAAAGGTGATTTTTCACAATAATAAATTTAAATTTATTCTGAAACTTTATATTCTTCCCTCTAACTGACATAGAAAAACGTAAAACTATGCAATCTGATACTCATATCGGAAAGTTTATTTATTCGTGTTTATTTTCTGTACTATAGAATATTAATTTAGGAGCTGTAGTGTTTTGGTTGGGAAACCATGCCAACCCTCTTGCCAGTTCTTTCAGTGTACACAGCGCGCACTACAACCGAGAAGAACTAAACGGGGAACAGAACTTTTTTGCTCTTGGGGCGAAGATCTCTGCATAGGGCCGCAATGCATACATGCGGACTGTGTTAGAAAAAAATTAAAATCAGACCTTACATGTGGTCTTGAGCCGCCCAAGCCTCAACAATTTAAAAAAGTTGAACAAGAATTCGAAGTAGAACCCGTAAAAATA
Source organism: uncultured archaeon (assembly GCA_964510585.1). Lineage (GTDB taxonomy): Archaea > Asgardarchaeota > Jordiarchaeia > Jordiarchaeales > Jordiarchaeaceae > Jordiarchaeum. The sequence goes on from CAZECW010000020.1 coordinate 25,034, forward strand.
TCTGAGAAGTGGTCTCTTGATCATGTTCCCATAAGAGCGAAAACACTGAAGAGGATTAAGGCCCTTAAATATGACATAGACTGAGTGTAATTAGGAATTTTCACCTGCGACGTAGTTCCTCTACCTGTTTTTAATTTTTTATTTATCTTCAAATATTTTCTTATTTTTCTATTTGAATTTTAAAATATACCTTTTTTGAGGCTTCGGTTACCTTGTTCTTGCGTTCCGTTTTTTCTTTTAAACTCAAATTTATAACTCTGTTATAATTTGTTGACCCGTTTGACAATATGAGGGTTATAATTATGATGAGTGGCCAATTGGAAGCATTTTAATTTTCCAGGAGGTCTTCCTGTTACCTTTAAGTTTTATAGTTTAGGAAGGTGTCTAGGCGGGACTTCGAGATTTTGTATTCTGGTTCTTGGCTACTCATCAGATAACTCCTTATTTTTAGTGTTTCATTAATTCTCTCGTCTATACTATCTTTTTCGCTTTTTGATTCGCAGATCATTATGGTTTTTTGTAAAAAATTTTGTTTCTTCAAAAAGGACAGGATGAATCTCCATGGAAGTTGATTTGATTTGTTGTCAAGAGTGGTGTGGGCTTTTTCCCCTCTTCTTGTGGTTATGATTCCAGAAATGTGTATGGGCACCTTATATTTTTTCAGATCTATACTGCTTTCTATCAATTCTAGTCTACGTAGTAAACCTGCCTCATTTGTTACCATTCCTCCTCTGGCGAAGTCGTGGGCTAAGTCCCAACAAATCAAGCAGTTAGTTTCGGCTGCTATTCTGATTAGGGTGTCGAAGTCTGCGAAGGATTTAACCTTTCCAGCGACTTCTGGCGCCAGCATGACTTTGTGTCCCCTATCCTCTCTGATCTTCATAATTTCGGTTAAGAGGCTCTTGACTCTTGTTTCGCTGGTTCTGGTTTTCATTGAGCCACAGTGGAATGTAATGTGGGTAGCGCCCAGTATATCGCCCAGTTTTAAATTAATGCTGAAGTGTGCTTTTGTGTTCTTTACACGTTTGGCGCTACTGGTGGTTAAACTTATGACGTAGGGTGCATGTACACTTACAAGCAGGCCGCGAAGATTTTCTGACAACATTTGTGCCTGTTCCACGGTAGGATAAAGAGGAGCGGAGCTGCCTTTGGGGGCGTAGAGCACATTGCCTAGGAAAAGAATTTCTAAAGCGTTAAGTTCATTCTCATGTAGTCTGCTTACTATGTGGGAAACTTTTTCGTATGTTGTGTATACTGAAAGGTGGAATGCGGGAAAACCCAAAAACAAATCTCTCACCAGATGAGTGTGGAATAACTAGTGATGCAGTGTTATTATTGTTTTTCATTGTTTAGGGGCTGATTATATATTCTCTTTCTTTATTAATTATGTGGTTGTTTCTTTTTTAGATAAATTTATATGTATGTTTGGACATTTTACCCATGGATTAAATGTATCTATCTTCACTTAAGTGTAATTAACTACACTAAACTACCAGGAGATGAGGGAGAGCAAGCACAACAAAGAGGGAAAAAAGTGAAAATAAGAATAAAAACCCCAAGCAGACTACACTTCACCCTAATCGATCTCAACGGCGCACATGGCAGAATTGATGGGGGAATAGGAGTAGCACTGAATTATCCAAACGTGCTCATAGAAGCGGAAAAAGCAGACAAAATCATAGTGGAAGGAGAAAAAAAAGAGCTAACAGAATCCATCGCTAAAAATGTCATTGACAAAATCGCGCCCGGCAGCGGTATAAAAATAAAGGTTAAATCCACGATACCCGAACACATAGGTTTAGGATCAAAAACTCAACTCTCCCTAGCCGTCGCAACTGCCATTAGCAGAATCAATGGAGCATCCTTCTCGGTAAGAGAATTAGCAAGAATCGTTGGGCGAGCTGGAACATCAGGCATAGGCGTCGCCGCCTTTGAACATGGAGGATTTATAATGGATGGGGGGCACACATTTGGACCGGGAAAACAGAAAGAAAAGTTTTTACCTTCATCAGCTTCAAACGCTCCACCTGCACCCATAATAATTAGACGGGATGTTCCAGAGGATTGGTTATTTGTAATAGGAGTGCCCAACGTGGACAGGGGGGCACATGGATCCCGAGAAGTGGGAATTTTTCAAAAACATTGTCCCCTTCCCTTGAGTGAAGTTGAAAAACTTAGCCACCTCATCTTAATGAAAACTCTACCAGCACTGGTAGAAGGAGATATCCAAAGTTTTGGGGAAAGCCTTTTTGAAATACAGAGTCTTGGTTTTAAAAAAGTAGAAGTTGAGTTACAGGATCCAGTGGTAAAGAAGTTAATAAATCATATGATGATGAAAGGAGCTTATGGTTCGGGAGTGAGTTCCTTCGGCCCCGCAGTTTATGGATTGGTGGAAGGAATGGAAGCCGCCGAAAAATTAGCTTTGGAAACAGAGCTTTTCCTCAAAAAGCATACTGGAGGAAGCGTATTCATTTCAAGCGTTAACAACAGTGGCGTTGAAGTAGAAGAAACCGATTTAATAATACTCAGCAGTTAATTTTTTAACTCCCCACTTTGTAAGGGGGCTACCTATGGTTAGAGTTTGTGGAATTGATCCCGGAACTGGATCGTGGGATTTTATTGGGTTGGAAGATGGAAAAGTGATTCTAGACACTTCCATTTCCACGAAGAATATTGTTTCAACACCTTCACTGGTAATTGATGTGGTAAAGTCAATGGGCAACCTAGACCTAATTGTTGCTCCCAGCGGGTATGGTCTGCCACTCACCAGAATTGATGAACTTGATGAGAAAAAATCCTTTCTTCTCACATTAAAGAGGGAGGAGGAGAGGAAACTAATAGGGCTGAATGAAGTGATTGAGCTTCTTAAACGTGAAAAAATAAACGGTTACTTCATTCCGGGAGTCAAACATTTACCCACCGTCCCAAAATTTAGAAAGGTGGGTAAAATAGATATGGGAACCTCAGACAAACTTTGCAGCGTAGCACTTGCACTATATGAGGAGTCCAGAAGACTGCAAAAAGAATATAGTAAAATATCCTTTGTTCTGGTGGAGATGGGTAGCGGATTCACTGCAGTTGTGGGAATCAAAAATGGACAAATAGTTGATGGGATAGGTGGAGCGGAAGGCGGTATCGGATTCTTGGCATGCGGGGGACTTGATGCAGAAGTAGCCTACTTATTGGGTAAGTTTGATAAGAACCTACTATATACGGGCGGAGCTGCATACATCGCTGGATATAATGGGTTAAGCCCACAGGAATTCGAAATTATGGCTGAGAGGGATGAACGTTTTAAAATGGCTTGGGAAGCCCTCTTGGAAAGCACCGTGAAGGACATTGCAGCAATCAATGTTTCGGTGGGTGGTATGCCCCAAATACTTCTTTCAGGTAGACTATCAAGGGTGGAAGGAATCCAAAGAGAACTTACCCAAAGATTATCAAGTTTTGCAGGTGTCAGGAGGGTTGAGGGATTCGCCAAAATCGCGAAGGAGGCGGCTCAGGGGGCGGCTCTAATTGCTGATGGATTGGCTGGAGGCAGTAACGAGGATTTGGTTGAATCTTTGAAGATTAGGGAAGCTTCGGGAACTGTTCTTGACTATGTTTATTTTAAAGAGATTGAGGAGTTGAGGGAGAAACTTGGTATTTAACATCGCGTGGTGCATTACGGGAGCCGGCCATTTCCTCCTTGAAAGCTTTGATGTATTCTTAAAATTATCTAGTAATAGGCAGTTTAAAATCACTACCTTTTTGTCGTGTGCAGGCGAAGAGGTGGCTCGCATTTATGGAGTTCTTGACAAGCTTAAGCAGATATCTCCGGGAGGCTACTATCAAGAAATAGTTTTGGAGAGGGAGCAGGGAAAGGGGTTTCCCAAGGCTGGTAGGCTTGCTAGGGGGACTTATGTTCTTCTTGTGATTTCGCCAGCAACAGCCAATACTGTAGCAAAGATAGCTTGCGGAATAGCGGACACTTTGGTGACCTCCGCCTTTGCACAGGCACAGAAGGGAAACGTACCAGTATACATTGTACCTACAGATTATAAGGAGGGCATAGTTACCACAAAGCTACCTGCTGTTATAGACCATGAAGCTTGTAGAGGCTGTGATACTTGTCCACCTCTAATAAAATGTTCAAGCAATGCCATTAAGATGGTTGAGAAGCCCAACATTGATTTGACCCTGTGCCGAGGCTGTAAAATATGTGTAGACCTATGTCCTTATGGGGCAATTAGTTTTGGAAAAGAGGTAAAAACTAGGGTGCGAAGATTAGATGCAGAAAACGTGCGCAAAATATTGCTCTTTGAAGGTGTAACGGTTTTGGAGAACCCCTCCGAAATTTATGATGCTATTTTATCTCTGGGTGTGAGTTAATTGAGGGTTTTACTGGTTACTGGGAGGCTGGCTAAAGAGTCCGTGGAGAGGGCTGCTTCTCAGAGTAGCCTAGAAGTTGACGTTGTCGAATTACCCGTTTCGGTGGCTGCCTTCTTATCTCCACACTTTATAGTTAAACAGTTAAAGAACAAAATTTCCAAAAAGTATGATTTGTTGATTGTTCCTGGTCTTGTGAAGGGGGATGTTAGCATAATTGAGGATGAACTGAAAATTCCAACTTTTAAAGGTCCAAGGTATGCCTCTGACATCCCACTGATTTTGGACAATTTAGATATTCCCCTATCAAAGATCTATCCTGCGGATTATATTATTAAAAAAAGGGGCATAGAAGATTACCAATGTTTAATTTCCCAGTTGGAAAAAACCACCATTGAAAATTCTAGAAATTTCAAAATAGGAAAAGGAATAAAACCGGTTTATGTGGGTCTTGATTTTCCACCTAGAGTCCTGGCTGAGATAGTTGATGCTCCAAAATTAGATTTGGAAAAAGTAGTTTCAACTGCAGAGTACTATATAGGTTCTGGGGCAAGCATAATAGATGTGGGGGCAGTGGTGGGTGAGGATAATTCAAGTAAACTTGGGGAAATAATATCCCTCCTTAAGGAGAAATTTTTAGTGCCAGTATCAATTGATTCCATGCTTCCTTCCGAAATAGAGGTGGGGGTGGAAGCCGGGGCGGACTTAGTTTTGAGTTTGGATCAGGGTAATATAGAGGAGTTGAAGTCCCTGCCTAAGGATGTAGGCGTAGTTTTGCTTCCAACCAACGTTAAGATGGGGTTCCTGCCCAAAACAGCTAAGGAGCGGGTTGAAACTTTACTAAATTTGTATCAGACTGCTGAGGGATACGGATTCAAAAAAATCATTGTTGATCCCCTCCTAGAATCTCCAATCAGTCCCGGCCTATCTAAATCTTTGGAGTCCTACATACTATTCAGGAGAACTAATCAGTCTCTGCCCATGATGTTTGGGGTGGGAAACGTCACAGAATTTATGGATGTTGATAGTGTGGGAGTCAATGGTCTTTTAACTTGTTTAGCGGTAGAGCTTGGGGTATCTCTTCTTCTAACCACAGAGCACAGTGTGAAAACTAGGCGTAGCGTATATGAACTTAGTAGGGCGGCCATGATGGCCTTCTTAGCTTCTAAAAGGGATAAAACATTAAAGGATTTGGGGTTGACATTGCTAAAATCAAAAAGTAAGACTGATTATGTAGAACCACGCGTTGAGGACGTTGAGGTGATAGAAACCGACGTAGCCGATGAGTCTTACGTTCCCGACCCTAAGGGATACTTCAAGATATGGGTTAACCATGAGGAGGGAAAATTATATGTACTATTTAGTGATTCAAGCTCAAATAGGGAGCTGTTGCTCAAAGGCTTGTCTGCGGAGGCTCTCGGCAAGAAAATTATTTCTTTAGGACTAGTTAGCAGAATGGATCACGCATTGTACCTTGGTAGAGAATTGAGTAAGGCTGAAACATGTTTACTTTTGGGCAAGAGCTATGCTCAAGATTTGAATATTTTCGGAGAGGATGAATAGTGGTGGAACTTCCAGATGTTCAAAACCAAGAAGCACTGTTACCTATAGATCTGGATAAGGTGGGTCTAGTTGGAATAGTTAAACGTGTCAAAATAACTAAAGATGGCGAGGAAATTATACTATTACCTTCAATATCTGCATTCATCAATCTTCCTAGAAACATGAGGGGGATTCACATGTCTAGAAGCATTGAAACCATCGAGGAGATAATAGAGGAAATTTCCTATCGTCCCGTGGCAAGCATCGAGGAATTTTGTGAGAAACTAGTTAAGACACTTCTCGAGAAGCATGACTACGCTTCACATGCCACAGTTAATATGGAGAGCCCACTGATCTTCGATGTAAAAAGTGGAGAAACAGGGGTTAAGAGGCAAAAGAATTACATTGTGTATGTCAAAGCGGTGGGAGAAAGAAGGGAGGGAAAAATAGATACAAAAATCTTTTTGGGGGTGAGTGGCCAAGGCATGACTGTCTGTCCCTGTGGGCAAGAAATCACTAAAGACTATTCAAGAATTATGCTTAAAAATAGAGCTAGGGAACTCCAAATAAGTGATGAATCTATTGAAAAAATTTTAAACCTCGTACCCATAGCTTCACATAGCCAGAGGTGCAGGGCAAAAATAATGATAGAGGTTCCCAAAGAGCAATTAGTGGGCATGAAAGACCTTACCCAGATAATTGAGGAGTCTATGAGTGGTGTAACACAAGATGTCCTAAAGAGGCCAGACGAAGCCCAGCTAATACGCATAGCACATCTGAACCCCAAATTCGTCGAAGATACAGCTCGACAGATAATTTACCGGAGCGCTCAAAAGTTTAAAGAACTACCTGACTCCACTGAAATAGTTGTTGAAGTGGAAAGCATGGAGTCCGTCCATGGCTACAATGCCTACGCCACAAAGGCAACCACCCTAGGAGAGATAAGAAAAGCGTTAAAACTATCCCCCAAATAACAATCTGTAAAACTTAAAACCACCAAAAAATGTAGAAAAAATAAATGATTGAGCGTGAAAAATTGAGATACGTGAAGCCCATTTTGGAGGGGGACTTCATAGAGGACAAAAATAATCTGATTTTTGATGTGAAGGGTCTAGTACATCCTCCAAATAGGGTGATAGCTTATCTGAGGTATTATCCAGATACTGAGGGGGAGAGAACTAGAAGGGATGGTCAGAAGTATAGTAAGGTTTACTCCCTAGAAGATAGAGAAAACTATCTAATTAAACACTTCCCAAGTTATGTATATTTTGACACCGTTTTTGGCTTGAAGCTTGAGGGTGTTCCAAGAAGTCAAATAAAAAGGGTTTACAAACCCATAGATAAGCTTCAAAAATTGTTGGTTGCAGAGTCCTTGAATGGTTTGGAGAGGGACACGGTACTCTTTGTGGAAATTCTCCGAGAAGAATCAAAAATTTCAACAAACAAAATAGGAGTATCCGGCTCAATTCTAGTTGATTTGGCAAATCCAGACTCGGACATAGACATAATAGTTTATGGCGAAAAAAATTCTCGCAGGGCATACGAGGCCCTAAGAAACCTCTTCAATAACAGCAACACTGCAATAAAACCTTATAGCGAAGAAGGTTTAAGAAAATTGTACAATTTCAGAGCCAAAGACACACTGATGAGTTATGAAGACTACCTGTTCAGCGAAAAAAGAAAGTGCATCTCGGGGGAAATTAATGGCAGAGACTTCTTTATGCGTTTCATTAAGGATCCAAGTGAAATATGCGAGAAATACGGAGACACAAAATACGTGTCCCTAAGTATTGCCAGAATAGAGGGAATAGTCACCGATGATAGTGAATCCATATTTACTCCCTGCAAATACCTCATCGAGCATACAAAAACTTTGGAAGGTGAAGCCCCCAAAATTAGCGAAATAGTATCCTACCGAGGACGCTTCTGCGACCAAGTCAGAGAAAATGAAAAATTCATTGCCCAAGGAAAAGTCGAGAAAGTAATCACAAAAAGCGAAACATACTACAGATTACTCTTGGGAGGAGGAAGAGAGGACTTTCTAATCGTCAAAAGAAACCATCACAAATAACTATTAAAAATTTTTAGGAGACTTAAATTTGCGTGGAGAAAAAGATAGGGACTACCTCAAAACCCTCGAGAACCTATTCTTCTGTGTGATTGGCTACACACACCCTCCAGACAGATTTTTAGCCTATCTAAAATACATGCCGAGTCCCGAAGGAAAATGGGGAAGTACACAGCGATTCCAAAGAATGTTAAAACAGTACGATGCCAAATCCGTGGCCGAGGGATTCAAACTATTGAGAGAAAAATATCCCCAGTACCTATACGAAGACCCAGTAAACAACATCACCATTTCTTCAGTGCCATCACACTTTATAGCTGAGAGATACCATCCAGAGGAAAAGGTGAAGGAACTCCTTACACGTAAAGACCTCGATCCACTGGAAAAAAAGGCCATTCTGTTAATAGAAACGTTATCCAAAGAGAGTGGGGTGCCCATAGAGAAATATGGAATAACTGGCTCCATACTCATAAACATCCACAATCCCAATTTTTCAGACATAGACCTAACCATCTACGGAAGAGAAAATTCCCTGGCAACCAAAGATGCCGTACTAGACCTAAAGAAAAGAGGGCTGCTGAAAAGTTTCCGGGGGAAAGAGGCCCAAGGGTGGATTAAAAAGAAGGAGGGAATATTCCAACTAAACTCAAAACAAGCGAGGCTCCTCCTAGAAAGGAAGTGGAACATTGGTTTTTACCAAGGAACCCGCTTCTCCATCCACCCCATAAAGGAAGAATCAGAAATCAAAGAAAAATACGGGGAGAAAAAATACAGAAGCAAAGGATTCACACTACTAGAAGCCACGGTGAAAAACGCCAGCGAATCCCTCTATCTACCATGCAAATACGAAATAGACAACATCAAAATATTAGAAGGAGAGAGCGCCGAAAACATAAAAGAAGTAGTGTCATACGAAGGAATCTTCTGCCACTTTGCAGAAGAAGGAGAACGAATAAGAACCAGAGGAAAACTAGAAGAAGTAACACCCCAAGAGGGAGGAAAAAAATACCACAGGATACTCGTAGGCTCTCCAGAGGCTCAAGCAAAAGACTTCATCCACTTAATCTAATATTGAAAAAGGCGCCGGAAAAAGAAAACCAATTATTCTTCGATGGTCACTCCATACACTTTAAACTTTAATTTTTTATAGAGAGTTAGGGCGGGAACATTGTTCTTGAAAACCTTCATTTTAACTTCTTCAATCCCTCTATTCTTAAAATTCCTAAGTAATGTTAAGAGTAAACTGGTTCCCACCCCCCTTCTACGATACTTTGGCAAAACACCCAACTGAACCGGTAAGCCTATTTTTCCCCTAGACTCAAACATTAAAAACCCCACAAGTTTCCCATCAACCTCAGCAACAAGGGTCTGCTCCAAAGGCCACTTCTCAGCAAAGTCCAAAGTCATAGGTATGAAGGGATCCGGACAGTGAGTTAGACTCTCATTCACTAAATCCACGAATTTCTGCAGCTCGTCCCTCCTCAAGTTCCGAATTATTATTGATTTACTTATAAGGTTAAAAGGCAAATCATCTAGATTTGTCCTAGTCATATAGTAGTAAATTGTTTCCCTTTTCCCAAATTCTTCCACCTTAACATTTTTTTCCAGTTCAGTCGCCATTTTTTTCCCTCGGCTAGTACTTCCTAAACTGACCAATAGGAATCTGAGAAGTTACATAAGTGGTTCTCCCAACTTCCACAAAACAGGCTTTCCTCTTCAATATGTACATGGTCTCTACATTACTCTCCAAAACTTCGCAAGTTACCTTTTCCACTTTTTCTGATTCAAAAAAGTCTAAGACCCTATTTAGAAGCGCCGAGCCCACACCCCTGTATCTATAATTTTTCAAAACTCCTAATTCTGCAATGTAGCCCTGTTTACAATTTTCTATATTTGCAACTGCCGTAATGGCCATACCTACTGGGTAACCCTCTATCTCTGCAATAAAAGAGGTGTGTTTGGAAATTTTTTTAACAAAATCTGCATCCATAGGTGAGAAGTCCTCACACTGAGACATTGTCCTATTATGAAGCATAGCTAGAAGACCCGCATCTTTCTCCGCATCGTATTCTCTTATACGCACATCCTCGGGAGCCTTTATGGCGGGCCTATTTTTTATGTCCAGCTCAAAAAGCACGTATGTTAATTGTGTGGTTCCCAAGCCTAGGAAATGATTCACCTTAACGTCCACCTAATTTCTACTAAGTTAATGTAAAAAGGTTACTTTATTTAAAAATTATGTCAAAAATATATAATAATTAAAAATAGTTCATACAATATATATTTTCAATATTTTGTTTCCAGTGCCTAACGAAACTTACTCCGCCAACTAAACCTAGAGGGTGGAGTCCTTCCTTAAACCGTCTAGTAGTTTTTTTCCTTCGTTTTTAAGTCGGTTCCATACTTCTTCTATTTCAGCATTATATTTACCATTTTTTACACATTCAATGTAAAGTCCAAGGAATTTGGTGAGGCTTTCAAGTATGGGTATGCTTAAAAGTCTTAATTGTTGGGTATTAACATTAACATAGGAGATAATGGCAGAGTTGACTTCTAAAGATGCACCTAAAATATCTCTCAGAATGACTTTTCCTTCAACTTGCTCGGCGTAAATAATATCCGTTGCCGCAATAGACGACTTCTTACCATCAGACACAGTTACTTTAAACTCACACATCCAATTCACCTCCCTTTTACATTTTTAGGTTAAATGGGTCTGAAAACTGTTATCCAGCATATTAGATTCACAGTAAATCTATGACTTTAATACTCTTTTGCTTTCAAAAATCTTTAAAATAGTTATTAGGTTGCTTATCCCACTGGAAAACTATTTCTCCTTGAATTTTTACATTTTTTGTTTATAAATGTCAATAATTGTATATTTTTATTTGAGGATTCCTTTGGGAATATTTTTTGGTTACCGAATGTTTTTTAAAGAGGAATGAATAAGCATACAAGAGAAGTTTGGAGAAATAGAGGAGATCTAAAGTTGTCCAAAGCTGTTAAACTTCCAAAATGTACGTTTCACCCAGAGGTAATTGCTGTCGGGAAATGTGTTAATTGTGGACGTTACTTTTGTAATTTTTGTTTAGAGGTGGTCGAGAAGCTGGTGGGCGAGAGATGTGTAGAATGTCTTAGCGCCAACGAGTTAAAGCAAAGAACCAGCATAAAGAAATTTTCTATTCTTTACGTCACGGGTTTTTTGGCAAGTTTAACTTTGGCTGTCCTGGGTTTCCAGTCAATACAACCGCCATTATTCATGTCGGCGTTGATGGGGGAATACTGGTGGATTACAGTTATGGATTGGATGGAGAAAAAAACTCCTGAACCCATTGTCTGGCTGGCTGTAGTTGCTACCATCGGGTTCGTATTCTTTGCTTTCTTTGATGTTAGGGGTACTCTAAGGCTGCGTAGAACTCTTCCGGAACATGGTTTCTGTCCCAAGTGTGGTAAGGTACTTTTTGGCAATAGAGTTTGTAAAAATTGTGGAAAAGAACTCCTAATTCCTCCTCCAGAATATCCTGATATAAAATGGCTCAGGGACTATTTAAAAATGAAAGAGAAAACTATGGTTAGCTACGAGGAGGAACTGGCTAGGAGAAGGAAAGAGATTAGGACAAAATACAGAAGACGAAAAAGAATAGTCAGACCCCCAGAGTAACAGGCTTCCAAATTCTTGACAACTTTTCCTTTAATCCTTTTCTGTTGTGTTTAGAACAATTTTTTAGTAAGTGGGCGTTTCTTGAATGCTTGTGCTGGCATCCATTAAAATGTCGGGTTTTGACTCCCAAAATGCTAGACTTGCAACAGCGCCCACGATACCCCTTTTCCCAGTTACCTCAAAGACTTCTATCCCACATTTCTGTGCTACTTCCAAGGCTTCGCCGATTTCCACTTCTTTTGCCCTAACCTTGTTGGCAAAGTCTATTAACTCTTTTGGGATTTCTAGTCCGCGGAGCACTGCAATTGCGGTATCTTCTGAGAGGGTTCTTTTTTTGAGGAAGTCCACACTGCTACTAATTATTTCCTGATATTTTTTGGGATCGGTGGCGATTTCTATGAAGCTTACAGCGTTTCCCGCAGTTTTGTATTTAATGTTAGGATTTAGCATCACCACTTTGTGGCTAATTTTTTCTACATTTTCAGAGAGGTAATCTAAAAGTGAAAGGGATAAAGCCCAAGTGGCGCCTGCATCCTCAGTATCAGTATCGTCAATTCCCAAGGTTAAGTGTTCCAAGGGCTTGGTGAAGATTCTACCCTCAGTGTAGTTTCCCTTATCCTCAAATTCAACTCGTAGCACACCTTTTGCATTTCTCATTGTTTCGGTCAATGAATGGGCCGGTCCACCAAAAGCCTTTAACGTTTGCACAATTTCATCACCGTGTAAATCTACCCTCTCAACTACAACTGAGGTTCCCAGCTGTTTATCAAATTTCTCGGTTGGTTTCTCTCCCAGCTTAAATCTTTCTCTTAGCATGAGTCCCTCATACCTAGTACTAGTTATGGCTCCCCCCGCCCTTTTGTGAGTAAACGCACAAAACATAACTGCTCCCTCACTACTACAATGGTGATAAATTTCACCAATCCCATGGACTTTGTCCACCGTGGTGAAAATCCTTTTGCAGGCTGAGAAAGGTAAACCCAATTTTGATCTATAAGCGTACCTAGCAGGTTTACGGCCACTAGGACTTTCCACAAGGTCAATCTGTTGCCCATCCAAAAGTCTTCTAATCCAGTCCTGAACTGTACTTCTCGGAAGACCAGTTTCAGAAATAACATCCTGCACTGTAAAGCTACCAAACTCCTCAGTTAACCTACGTACCAAACCAACACATAATTCACGTTTTTCAAGAATCTTAGACATAATCTTAATCATCCGTAATTACCATAATAGATATTTAAAGATTCAATTATTAAAAATGCGTCCCCTCCTAAAAATGTTAAACAGAAACATTAAAAACTGCACCTTGTTTATTGTGAATGCTAATTGAATACGCTTGAAGAGTAAGTTTTGGGACTAATTTTTCATCTTTTATGTGTGATTTGGTCCCAATTTATTACCCGCTCCTTTTGGCACCTAGATTGTAGCGGGCAATTAGGGCATACTGTTAGGTAGACTTCTTTTGTGTTCTTCTTAGATACTTTACACGCATATCCTCGGTTCACCAAATCCTCTGCGTTATCTATTATTATTTGAACGGCGGCTTCGAGGTCTTGCGAAATCTCATTGACAGTTCTGGGTTTCTTTATCCAGAATAAATATTCCAGAATCGCAGCTTTTACTTCACCAACCATTTCCACAAGAATATCTGACATTGTAGCAGCCTTCTCTTCTCTTTCCAGCATTGTACCAGAAGGCGTACCTGAAGGGGGGGATTCCGTCGCCTGATTAATTATTTCACTATGGACAGGTGTAGTTTCTGGAACCAAAACAGTTGACTTCTCATCATAAACCAGCTCGCTCTGCGGAGTTGATTGCTTGTATGATATTAACTCCAATTTTTTCATCAACTCTGAAATTTCGGAACTGGTAGACTCTTTAAAGGGTTCTGGTTTTGTTTCTTCTAAGGCTTCTGCTAGTGGTTGTAGGGTAAACTCAGGAATCTGGGTATATATTTCTTGTAGTTTTACTAATTCATTTTTGAGGTTGGAGGCGTTTTCCTCGGATAACCTTTCAAGGTTTTTCTGCTCGTCGATGAGTTCTTCCAGTTCTTTCTGTTTTAATATTACTGTTTCAATTTTTCCAATAATTGAATCTGTCTCCTTCCCTTTTTCCAATTCTGCCAACAGTTGCTTTTCCTCACTGTAAAAAGTTTTCAATTGTTCTTCAAGACTATTAATCCTTCTATGTGTTTCTTCCCTGTCCTTATCTATCTCTAAGATTCTCTCCTCAATACTTTGTATTGCTCCCCTAACTATATTTTGATAACATTCTTTTAGATTAGACGAAAGATTTTTCACTCTATCTTTGAGCAATAAAAGCTCAGCCTCTTTCCTTAGTAGCGTTTCAAATAGCGTATGATCTGTCTCTGAACCGAGTATCATGCCAAGCAAATATTTACTCTCATGCCCAGCGGGGGCATAGTATAATATTTTATATTTATCTCTAGAAAAATGACCTATAGTTCCACCTTCAATTTTCTCTTTGGAAAAAGTATCCAGAAGGCTCGTTTCGGTAATTTCACTATCATGAATTATTGAAGCAGCAACTGAAACATTTTTTCCCGCAAAGTTGATGGCGAAGATTCCTGAGATCATACTCATTCTCCTCAAAAACCCTACATAAATAAGTTAATTTGATAACTAAATAACTTATCGGAAAAGTGAGTGTAAACAAATTTCCACTTGCTAAAATCAAAATTTTATAGGGCACATTTTTAATCAAAAATTTCTGTAAATCTTAATTTTTGAGCAAAAAATATTTTTATTAGACCTTAGGCGTAATTGGTACTTCCGGATTTTTTTTCCGTTTTCAATCGTCTTTTATCACGGTTTTTGCATTTTTCGGTAGGGTTTCTGAAGGATTTTAAACTTTTTCGCACCATTTCTGAATGAAAAATAATTACACCCAAGGTCTATTGTATTAAAAGCGGAAACCTTCCAGTAGGGCCACAAAGATTGAAGAGGCTGTAAGGTCGGCGGTTGTACCGGGGTTGAGATTACCCTTAGACCTGTATAATTTTTCGTCAAGTTTCCAACACATAGTCCTCCCCTTTTCACTGGTTAAACCGCCCTGTTTAAGTACCTCAGCTGCCGCCTTGCTAACCTCTAACGCCTTCTCCATACTCGTCTTCCTTTGGATAAGAGAGTCGGGATTTTTTGACAAGATTTCTAAGAATGTGTGTACAGTGGCTGTGTTTACATCCCTAAACTCATTATAGACTCTTAAGAACGCCGGATAACCAACCTCAAAGGTAATTTCCATACCTGTTATCCACTCTTTGCTAATATTGTCCCAACCAGCGCTTATCCTAAAGACATCCTGCAGAGTCACATTCTCCTCCCTAATTAAAGATTTTGACACCTCCTTTGTAACATCATACTTTTCCACCTTCCCCAAACCCCCGGGATTAGCGATACTAATCGCTTCATAAACGGCTAATGTATCATTAGCTGTGGTGCTCTCCATAACCCTTCTAACATTTTTTCTGAGCTCGCCTGAAACAATTTTACCACAAGGATGTGCCATTCCAGCAGCCACTGCCAGAGGAATAAAAAGAAGAATAGTCCCAAGATTGACGTTTCCCCCACGCTGCCAATTTGACGTATCAATAACCGCTCTTAGAATGTGTTGCCCCACGCCGGCTTCTTTGAGATTTATCTCCCCACAAGATACTCGGTATCCACTTAGAGCCGCATCCCTTATACTTGGACCAATGGCCACCGCGCCAGCTAGAAAGTGCTCATAGCGAGTTTTGGGCGTATCGCGAATGCGATGTACATTTCCTGGCTTAGGATAACCACTAACTTCTAATAGTACTGCTAGTGTGGCACACTGCTGAACCAAAGAAAAAAATTCACCGCTATTCTGCAAATGGTTTCTACTCCCTTAAAGGGAGTGATAATGTGGAAAAATTTTAAACTTTTGGTTCACTCATTTTTCCCCTCTAAAACCTCTATTCTTGTATTGTTTGTGGCCTCGAAAGTTTTTTAACCTTGTAAGGATAATTAGCAAAATGCTGAAATGTACCGTAGCAAGGTGGTGTAGTGGTCAAGCATCGGGGCCTCTGGAGCTCTGATGAGCAGGAGATAGTCCTGGACAGCGGTTCGAATCCGCTCCTTGCTACCAATTAACAACTTTTTAATAAAGATTCCATCGTACTTTAAAGAGGACATAAAAAGGAAATTTATCCTTTCCCTAATTTTTCAAAAAGTTTAGAAATATCCTCCGTTTAACTGTTTACGATCTGTCTGCGAGAAGGCTCCCCGGTTTACTCGCAAGGCATTAAAATGAGTAGTTTAGCTATTACAATAGGAAAAGTTATTAGCACTGAAGAAATAGAATAGAAAAACAAATATCTAACATGGGAGAGTAATTAAGATTTGTCTAATAAATAATTGAGGAGAGAGGCTTCCTTAATGATTCATAACGTGTATATTTTGCGCCGGGACGGTCTTTGTGTTCTTCATAGGAAGTATGGGAGTTTGGAAGTGGATGAGAATTTGGTTTCCGGATTTTTAAGTGCATTTAGTGACTTTGGTAAAAATATTAGTGGGAAGGATTTGGAAAGTATTGTTTTTGGGGATAAAAAATTTGTTTCCCTCCCTTCTGAGAACTTAATCATCGTATCGTACTGCGACACTGAAGACAATGTGGTAAATGTTCTCAAAGATATTCGAGATGCTTTTACCCAGTCTTATGGTTCCCTGCAATGGTGGAATGGAGAGCAGGGTGCCTTTCAAGAGTTTTTGCCTAAACTTGACGAAATAGTCGGCAGAAAGGGAGAAGAAGAAATCGGCCACCGAAATGAAACAGAGCAGATTTTTAACGAATTAAAGAAGGGCAAAATATCGGCTAAAGAGGCCGTAGAGAGAACACTAGAATATTACTTTAAAAAAGCATACAAGAACGAGAAGTAGTAATGAGTCTCAGAAAAATGGGGAATGCTGTAATACCTATTTAAACTAAAATAAAAATATTTAGTGGGCAGTGCTGTGTTGCATAATTCTTATTTTTTTAATTTATTTATATATTATTTTGAATTTTTTGCAATTTCACATTGTTAATTTGAAAAAATTTAAGAAAATTAAATAAATTTATTAGAAAAAGTAAAATTATACAACACAGCAGTGGGCAGCGCTTTTATTCGAATAATTTCCATCTATTTTTGATTCCAAGATTTGTTTTTCTCCTATATGTACAGTCCAAAATTATAGATACTTTTCAGCTTTGTCTGTGGTGCTCCATACCTCTGTGAGGTTTACAAGTTCCTTGTTTTTTAATTCTTCTAAAATTTTGTGCAGTTCCTCTTTCGATAATGGTGGTTTTCCAACCGCTTTTCGGGGGGCGTTGAACTCCATATATAGGTTTTCAAATATTTTTCTTCCCTTTCCAATTATGCTTAATAAGGTTAATTCTTCTTCTGTGAGTTCTAGGGGTTCTTTAGGTGTGGGAGCTAAACTCTTTTTTACTTCTAAATACTCTTCTTTGCTATGTTCTCGAGCTTTCTCCTCTTTATGCAAATTTATTATACCTCCCTTCTTTGAAGCATCCTTTATGATGATTGCTACTCCTATATGGTTTTTAAAAGTTATATTTTTAATGTTCTTTTTCTCTCTTGGTGCTGTTGATACCAAATAAATACCTATAAAATATTTAATAAACTAGTATAATAATTATTTTTATAATTATTAGAATTAACTTTTAGTAATAAATGAAAATAATTGTCGTTAAACAACGAATTTATTTTGGGCTTTAAACATATTGTCGAGAAGATTCTACAGTTAACTCGATAGGCATAAATAGCCTCAAATGCGAAAAGCCCCTAGAGACGTGGGGCATTAAAGGTGAACATTAGAAACTTAAGCAGAAAAATCTTTCACATGTTAGCCCTCATTTTTGCTGTCATATATTTGGGGGCTGGTTGGCTGCCGGCGGCTATACTCTCCATCTCAACTCTCGTGTTATTCGCGATTGTTGAGGTTTGGAGGCTGAGAGACCCAAATTTCCCCCTAAATATTATGGTTTCTAGAATAATTAAGCCAGACGAAAAAAATAGAGTTGCGGCATACTTCTACTTTGTTCTGGCTTCAACTATCCTCATATTCCTGTTTCCAGCATACATAATGATAATTTCAGTTTTGGTGGCAGCAATTGCTGATGCTGCGGCTGCAACTGTAGGTTATGAGTGGGGGAGGCATCACTATGAAGCTAGAGGAAACTTGAAATCTTTTGAGGGTCTCATAGCCGGGGGTGTTGCTGCTTTCCTGATTACTTTGGGGGCAATGTTTTATTTCAAAGGATTTTTCCCACTGACTTCCCTAATTGTTGCATTGGTCTTTGTAGCTCTAGACTACTTCACGCCGCCAATAAATGATAATTTACTTAATCCCATAAGTGTGGCAATAACACTAACCCTCTGCAGTCTGGTTTTCACAATTTAGTTTTCCGAAAATTTTTTTATGTTATTAATCCCTTTTTTGTGCAATTTTGAATATGTTAGGATTAAAAGGTTATCTCACCGCTGATAGCATCAATTCTTGCGGCTTTGCTTTCTGTTTCCCTTTTATATGTAATGTAGTAGGCGGGCATAAAGTAAGTGGTGAGATCTATTTTGAGACTAGTACTCAATATTCTGTTGGAATCAGTGGGTTTTGCTGCTAGTGAATCCTTCAACATCTTAACTATTTTTTCTGGGGTTATTGAAGGGTCAACTATTTCTTTTTTGTGCTGATTTAGCCAGCTTGCGGTGACAGCCTGTTTTCCAGTGCTTGGAATGGACTCTAAAGGTTGGGCTCCCCCCATGGGGTTAAATAACCACTTGGCGGCTCTTGTGAGATTAACTCTCTCCACACCTGGCATCTTGATTTTTTTGCCCACATCTGCCTTTACTGGTTTAACGATTGCATCGCCTACTCGGGCGCTGTGTACTGTTTCATCACAGTAGAACTCGAAATCCCTCCTTCTGAGGTAGTCTAGGTCGGCTTTTCCTTCTGCTAAAATGAATGGTTCGTAAAAAAGGCTCACCGCAGCCACATTTACGGAGCCTTTTCCTTTATCGAAAATTTTTGTTTTTTTAGATTCAGCTAGTCTCTCTGCATCCTTTTTACTGATTTTTGCTGGAAAATAGTATTTGTTTTTAGTACTAATTTTCTCTTTCACCTGGGGCTTAGTTTTTGCATTTAAATCATATTCACTCAATTTATATGACATTTTGGAGCTCTCCTCCATATTCCATAAATTAATTATTGTATTAAGCTTATATGCAGAATTTGATAAATGAACTTTGGGGTGTTTTTGTTTGAGGCTAATAGTGGCAGTTACAGGTGCAAGCGGTGTTTACTATGCCTATAATTTCCTAAAAGAGTTAAGAAAGCGAAATGTGGAAGTTTTTCTTGTTATTTCCGAAGCGGGAAAACGTATTATCGAATTGGAGCTGGGGATACCCTCTGAAGATTTTTCTAAACTTGCGACCAGAACCTTCGACAACTCAGATTTAACAGCAAGTATAGCGAGTGGCTCTTTTCCTGCAGATGGTATGGTTATAGTGCCTTGCTCAATGACAACCTTGGCAGCAATCGCACATGGGTACTCTGATAATCTGATTCGAAGGGCTGCAAATTGCACATTAAAAGAAAATAGGCTCCTCATACTGGTGCCTAGAGAAACACCACTAAGCCTAGCTAACCTAGAGAATCTCCTGAGGGCTAAATTGTCGGGAGCAGTAATTCTCCCAGCTATGCCCGGCTTTTATCATAAACCTAAAAGTTTAGAAGATATGGTGAACTTTATAGTTGGAAAAATTTTAGACTTACTAAAACTGGAACATGACCTGTATCAGAGATGGGGAACCAACGAGATTGACAACCGAGACTAAAGTTGGGATCCTCCTCGCCAACAGTCCATAGTTTATATTAGGGAACCGCTTTTCAGCTTCGAGCCAGCCCCACGCTTTGGACAATCTTTTTAGAAGGCATAGAGACGTAGCACTTCTATATTTAACTCTGACAAACATCTATATAGCTCAACTAGATTATCCGTTTTTAATGTATAATACGTGTATTTATTTTCTGAACCTTCGGGATTTTCCACCTCAATATAGAGGGTGTTTAGAGCTATAAATCCACAATTAATTTTGGATAGAGGAATTTCAAGGAGCTCATTCTCTTTTATAATAATTATCTTATCCTTGTGAACCTCATAATTTATTCCACAGTTGAGAGCTGGCAAAGCATACACCTCAAACCTAACATTACGTTTAATTTATAAATTTCAGCATCAGAGATTTAAAAATAGCCCCCCTTTAAATTTTAGTTAGAGATGATTAAAGAATAAAGTTTTATTGGAACTTTTAAGTAGTTGGATGTCCATATTTTCAGTAGTGTTTCTGTAATTTACTCATCGATTGGGGTATCCAAATGTCTTCAGAAGAGGACCTGAAAAATGTAAAAAACAAATTGAAGAATGTTGCGGATACACTTCGAGATTTTATTCTTCAATTGGGCAAGCTTAGGCAAGACTTGCTTAACTTATCCTCAAGTCTGGAAAAAATAACAGTTACCTCTTATTCAGAAAGAGAAAAAATGATGGTAAGCAAATTACCGCCTACCCCGATTCCTAAGCCACCCCTAATTTCAGAACCGGAACCAGAATTGAAAACACCCTCCTCTCAAGGAACAATTGAGACTGTAGAAACAGAAGCTCAAGTATCAGATCAGGAAGTTTCCGAAGAAATGATTACTGAATCTTTCTTATCGGAAGCAAAGGCTACTCCTACCATCGTTGAAGAAAAGGTAGAGACTCCTAAAACGGAAACCACTGAACCAGAAGTTACATTAGATCAGTTGGATTTAAAGACTGAAGCGTTAAAGCCAGTTTCCGAAATAACCACTTCGGCTCTGCCGCTCGACAAGGTAGTTAGCTTGTTAAATGAATTAGAGCAATTCTGTGAGGGGAGTCTGCCCGCGGAGGAAGTTGCGGCAAAGATTGAGTCTACAAGAAAATCTTTGCAGTCCCTAGTTTTGTATCACCCAATTTATTACGAAATGAATCAGATTGCCGCGAAACTTAGAGCCGATTTCCCTAAGCAGCCACTAGATCCCACCGATAAGGAGATGCTTTTATCAAAGATTCCCCAGTGGAAGCGAAGAATGATGTAAACTTTCTAATACTTGTTAGAGTTTAGCTTCTCCAACTATTCTCACGTTTTCGAAACTAATCCAGGGTGCTTCCAAATAAGCTAGTTGCCTGAGGTTGTTTCCGATACTTCCTATTCTTTTGAGCATTTCATAGATATTTCCAGCCAACATTGCTCCTTTGACTGGATATTTTATTTCGCCCTTTTCGATTTTCCAGCAGGGTGTTGCGACTACACTTACTTCTCCGGATTCTGGATTACTGGAGTGAGCTCCCTGTACGTCGCGGATAAATAGTCCATTCTCTATTTCTGACACCATTTCTTCTGGATTTTTATCTCCTTTTTTTATGCATAGGTTTGTGGGCCCTATGTTTGGTGTCGCTGAATATCCCCTTCGTTTAGCGTTTCCTGTTGATTTGGCTCCCGCCCTTCTTCCAAAGTAATTGTCGAAAATAAAGTTTTTTAGGACGCCGTTTTCGATAATTGTTGTTTTTTGCCTCGGTGTACCTTCTCCATCAAAGGAGGCCGTGTTAAGGCCTCTCTCCATGATTCCGTCATCCTCTACGGTTAACATTTCGGAGGCGACCCGAGTGTTCAGTTTGTCCTTGTAAGCTGATTTGTCTCTGATGACATTGTCACCGCTTATGGTGGGGACGAGGGTGTAGCCTAGTAGGCTGGTTAGAGCGTCCTGAGCTAATATAACGGGGTAATCTCCGGTTTCTATTTTTTTGGGTTTGAGGGAGTCAATTGCTAGGCGTGCTGCCTCTCGTCCAACATTTTCAGGGTTAATGTTTAAAGAACGCTTATAGTCAGTTTCGCTGCACTCTGGTGAAACTTGGTTTCCCTCTTGAGCCACGGTTCCCATCATGCAGCCTATTACTGTGCTCTTCTCTGAACCTTCTACTCCATGACTGTTCAGGATGGCGTATATTCCGTGTGCTGAAACCGCGCCTCCCCAGTAGGGCGTTACTCTCTTATCATAATCAGCTGTTGCTTGAAGCATTCTATCTGCAATTTCAACTATATCCTCTACAGAAAGTTCGGTAATCCTTTTGTCATATATTCCTCTAACTACTGGAAAAGAACTTGGGTAGGGTAGCTCGCACCAATTTTTGTCCGGCTTACTACTTTTGGCAAGTTGCACTGCCTTTTCGGCGGTTTTTTCCAGTTTCTTTTTATCTAGGGTATTGCAATAGCCGAACCCAACAGCTTTTTTGAGCACAACTCGAATTCCAACTCCGCTGTCTATGCTGCTGCTACTGCTAATTATTTGTCCTTGTCTAATCTCTATTTCAAATGATTTACCGTGAGTTATGAATAATTCTACTTCGTCTGCTCCCATACTTTCTGCGAGGGTAATTATGTTTTCTACCTTGCCTAAAATTTCACTCATTCAACCAGCTCCCCCTACAATAAGCTTTTTAACCCTAATCGGGGCTCCTCCATCGCTTACGAAGGCTGTTTGTCCCTTTCCACAGCGACCGCTATGCAGTTCAAAATCTTTCCCTACAGCGTCTACCTGTCTCAGAGTTTCTAAAGTATTACCGCTTATGGAGGCGTTTCTCACGGGTTCACCGAGTTCACCATTTACGATTTCGTAAGCCTCTTGAATTCCAACTTGAAAAGTTCCATCTAGATTAGCTTGACCGCCCATAAAACTCACCAAATAGTATCCAAAATTGATGCCTTCCAGAAGCTCTTCAAAGGTGTAATCTCGGGGTGCTATGTAGGTGTTCCTCATTCGGATTATTGGAGGCGAACGAAAATCTTCAGCTCGCGCATTTCCAGTCGGCCTTACATTGAATTGCCCAACCATTTCGGTTGGCACCATCAAGTTCTTGACCTTCTGCATTTTAGATGAGTGCTCTCTATCATACATTAACCCAACAACATACCCCTCCTCTAGTAGAATAGTTTTCTGGGATTTTACCCCCTCATCGTCATACTTGAAGCTTCCAAATCCCCCCTCTACTGTACCGTCATCGTATATAGTTACCAGAGGCGAAGCAATTTTTGTTCCCAAATTTTTAGCTAACACGTTTCCTGAGAGGGTAAGATCAGCCTCCGCGAGGTGCCCGAAAGCTTCATGCACAAAGGTTCCAGTTACGTCTGAGCCTAAAACAACGGTGAATGAGCCCCCTTTGGGCGGTTTTGCTTTAATCTGTTCTAGGAGGCGCTGGGCGAGACGTGTGCTTATGTTCTCAGGCGGTTCCTTTACCAAAAATCCAAAACCTTTAGTGGATCCTAGTTCCTCTCTGCTTGATGCGAATACGTCGCCCTTACGAGCAACTCCCACTATTCTGCTCCAAACATAGAGGATGTCTTGCTCGATTGCTGTTCCCTCACTGTTCACGTACCACTTCTTACCAGTAATATCCGCATAATCTATGGTGCAACTGCGAATGTGCTTGTTATAATTTAGAAGGCTGTCGTTAATTGTGAAAAAGAGTTTTAACTTTTCCTCGATATGGATCTCCTTCGGATTAATATCTGGTTTAATTGCTACACAGTCCTCCACTGTGTCGCTCTCGTAGAGGGTTACAGGTTCTTTAATATGTTTGCTTGCGCCAATCGCTATTTTAACAGCCTTTTCTGTGGCTTCTCTTAATGCTTCCTCAGTGTTGACTGTGGCGAAACCCCAGCTTCCACGAGCCAAAACTCGAATAGCGAAACCAGACTCGATTCCCTGTTTAACAGACTCTACTCTTCCATCTTCCATGTGAAACACTATATTATCAGAGCTTTGGTGTCTAACTTCCACGAAGTCCGCTCCTAATCTTTGACCGTAATCCACAATGTTCGTCAGTAAATCCCTCAAGGCGAAGCCTCCGAATCCAAATAGATTGACCAAAATTTGATAGAAATAATCAGGTTAGGCACATTGGTTTCTTATTTTAAATTGGCAGCTTTAAATTTGTTTTCATTCCTACTTTCCTGATAATTTTCCTTTATGCATTGGAGAAAGGTGTTTTTTCTACTGTTTTTGGTTGTGCTTTAAATAGTGAACAGCTTAATTTAACTCGAATTAAAGGTAAGAGGGTAATATCTATAAGAGTATCGCTTAATTGTTAAGTGGAGCATAAGTCTTGGTGGTTTGAAGGAATGGTGGAAATAAGGATAGCTGGAATCCAAGTTTTGAAGGAAGGAACAAAAGAGAAAAACCTACAGAAGGTTAGCAGATTAGCTCAGGAGGCAGCCCGCAATGAAGTAGACCTCATATGTCTTCCGGAGAAATGGAACATTAAAAATGGAGACCCGTTTAAAGACTCTGAGGATGAGAATGGTCCCAGCATAAGATGTTTGGAAAGGATTGCGAGTGAAAACGGTGTCTATGTGGTGGGCGGCTCAATTTGGGAAAAGCGGGGCAACAAGTATTATAATACATCCCGATTATTCGACAGAAAAGGAAACTGTATTGGTTTACATTCAAAAATCCATCTGTACAAATTCGAGAAAAATTTTTTTACCCCCGGAGACAGGTTGGAGCCCTGCAAAACAGAATTTGGCAGCGTAGGAATGACGGTGTGTTTCGACCTGGCTTTTCCAGAAGTTCCCAGAATATTAACGTTGAAGGGGGCGGACATAATAGTTAATCCCGCATTTGTATCATCCTCAGGTATAGAGAATTGGCACATCTATTTGAAGGCTAGGGCACTTGAAAATAGAATTCCCATAGTTGCTGTAAATGCGGTTAGCAATGAGCGGGGCGATTTATGGACTGGCAGAAGTCTAATAATAGGTTTCAAGGAAGGATACGAAAGTCCCTCAAAGCTAGAAATAACTGAGGCCTCCAGTAATGAAGAAATTATTATAGCCAGCCTGAACCTGGATTACATCCGCAAACTCAGGGAGATCCGGCTATCGGAACGCAGCGAGATGGACAAAAATTTTTTTGGCAATCTCCAATTTAAGCAAAACTTAAAGTAAGCCTTTTTTAAACAGATGAAAAATGGGCAAATTGTAGTATTACTCTCCAATTTTTACTGATAGTCGGCACTGCGGCCGCTTTTTAACTGTCAACTTGCGGCAGGTAGCAATGGCCTTGGGATTAATCATCTTTGCCGCGGCATCTTCTCCCTCTGAAATAATCTCACATATCTCAGTGGAGCCCCTAATTTTAATAATAGGGCAATCTTTTATATCCGCTTCACAATTCTTCTCGTTAAGCTCCACGATGTGATATTTTTCTCCTAGAAGAGCCCGCCTAGATAATATAACTGAGGCAATCGAAATTGCATCATCGTTTACTACTTTAAAGAAATGCCTATACCACATGAGGAGATTACTTATTCTGTTTTTGAAAAAGGCCTTACAAAATTTAAGCCCTCCCTCTCCAAACTCATCCATTGCTGAGATTATAAAGGCAAAACTCAAATCCTGCAACTCCATCCTTAACAACATTACCTTTTCCTGCTCAGAAGGTTCGTATCCCGATACGCCTTTATTCACAGATTCCTCCAAAAATTTCTCCTCCAAAATATAATGGATATAAATTGCTTTTTGCAGCCTATTCTCAAAAAATTATTTATTTAGAACTTATCAACTATTTGTTAAAATAGTTAATCCCTCATTAATCACCAACATAGAAACTTGGTAGCAAAATCTAAAAATCGACACAGTATGATAATTGATGGAAATGCTTTTAACGAAACTGGCTCTTGTTTGTAATCAATCGGTGGTGAAAATAATGAGCAAGAAAAAATGGACTAAGGAACCCAAAGCGGTGGAAAAACAAATTAGAAACATTATTGTAAGCAGTGAGCTGAAATCATCAATAGAAGAAGAAATTCCAAAAATGAAAATAATAACCCCAACCATCATCTCAGGAAAATACAACATTAGAGTAAGCGTAGCAAACGAAATAATCAAAGACTTGGAGAAAAGAGGAAAAATAAAACTTGTAGAAGGCAACCCAAGAATAAAAATATACCAACCCGTATTAAAAGAGGAAAAAGAGATAGTAGAAAAAGTAAAAGAGGCAGAAAAGGTAGAGAAAGCGAAAAAGAAGAGAAAATAAATCCAATACCTGTTTCACATTTCCTACCAATGAAAAGTTTTTTGTGACAATAACGTTTTTAAAATTCCATAATTTATTTGCCCGGGGTCCACGCTCAAAAACATTCCGAAAATTTATTAGAAATAATTCTCCACCACTTGCTTTTTAATTTATTAAACTTTATCACGAAAACAAACTCATCTACCAATAAACAACAAACTTCTATTTACAAGTGCTAAAAAATCAAAACACAAGATACAGATTTAGATTCATAAAGTTAGCCTTTAAAAAAGAAATACTGCAATTTAAAATCTATCCTTTATTTCTTCACTTACCAGCAAGTAAACTAATACCAGCAAGCTGGCAGAAATTAAAGGAAGAGCCATCAAATCCGGTAGAAAAAGAGCAGAAAAAATAAAACCAATAATAGAATGCGTCATCGCTAGGTAATATGCCCAGCTCTTAAGATTAGAAAATGTAATAAAAACAATAATACTAAAGATAAACCATCCCAGAAGAAAGATAAGCCTCGCAAGGTTAAGATTCACCCAAAAACCAAGCATATATTTTGAGCCAAATACCACCAAATATGTTACAGGATCAGCTGAAAAAAGGAGAAGCGAATCACTGATAGGTAGAAAGCTCCGAAGCTGCAACCAGAAGACCCCCATGTAGATCCCAAAAATAAGCATTAATGTCCCTTCAATTAAAATAATAAGAGAAACCAGCATTACGTTCAATGGTTGCTCCTCGGACATATAAAATCCTCTTTGGTCAGCCTTCTTATTATCAACCATTTTTATACACTAAGTTTGATTGTCCAAACCTCATTTAAATAATTCGGTCACTGAAAAAGCGAAGAAACCACCCCAACCTCTTCTTACACGTCCCACCCTTAACTTATCAAATTCATAAATAATAGATCTTCACTCAATCACAATCCAATAAACCATATACATATTAAATCCCTCATTTCGCACCCTTTTTTTGCATTTTTTTGGTTTTTCCAGCTTTAACATTTACTGGGTGTCCCTTCTGGTACAGATTCAGAGCCCACCTAAAATTTATGCGCAAAATTACTTGGCATCTTACGCAGAACTGCGAATTGCGCCGAAAAAATAAAAATGTGGAAGATTGTGCTGAGTATAGGTTAAAGGATTGAAAAGTAATTTAAAAAAGAAAAATTTAAATGGTAAATAAAACAATAATCTAATAATAAAGGGGCATACAAGGGAGGCAATTAAAATGTCCAAAAAACCAGAAAAAAAGAAGAACGATGCAGAATCCAAAGGAGAAAGATCAGAAGAGAATATGGTTTTTATAGGAAGGAAGCCGACAATGTAGATTCACTTTTGTGTTCTACGTCGATTGAGTTATGTTTTGGCTTGTGTTATCCAGTTCAATCAAGGCGCTAAAGAGGTTATAATCGTTGCTCGTGGCAGAGCTATTTCTAAGGCGGTGGATGTTGCAGAGATTGTTCGTCAGCGCTTCTTACCCGAGGGTGTAAAATTGGGTAAGATCACTACAGGCACCGAGATCATTGGTACTGGCGATGATAAGCGTAATGTTTCCACCATCGAGATTCAGTTACTAAAAGCTTAAAAGGTTTAAAGTAGATTATTTATTCAGAGAGCTTAACATTTTAAATAAGTAATAGTTTGGCCAGGGCTTATTTGGTTTTTTGAGTCGGGCTAGTCATGTTGTCTCTCCTAAACCTATTTTGTTTATAAAAAGGTATTATGAGTTGCTAAACTGGTTTGATGCAATTACAATGCAGGGATTTGTCTTGATGAGTGATAAACAGAAAAAAGCAGGAAAAATATTGGATGACCCCAATAGTTCCGTCCTTGTGGAGACTAAAAAGTTGGAAGACTTTAAATGTGGAAACTGCAGTGAACCGCTATTAATGCATGTTTACTTAAAAGGAGATAAACATGAGCGAATAGTGGAATGTAAACATTGCGGGATAAGCTTTCCACTAGATAAAAGTAAGAGATCCAATGGGGCCAAGGTAAACTCTTCAAATAGTGAAGACGTAAAAGGGAACAATAAGAAGGATAGCGGTAAGAAAGAGAGTATGGTGGAGCGGCTTGTTCGGTCATGGTGAGAAAAGTTAGATTCAAGTGCGTTAAGTGTGGTAACTGCTGCAGGGACAGGAACTCCATTGTTACCATTACGAATAGGGACATTATCCGACTAGTGGACTACTTGAAGTGCGATCTTAAGGAACTTTTACAAAAATATGTTGGTTTCTATCAAGTTAGGAAAGAATTGGAGAACAGACTGGTTTTCCCAGCTATTTCCACATTTAGGGGCAACGCCTTCTTGGGGTTGAGAAAGAAGGACGATGGTTCATGTGTATTTTTGAAGGGTAACCTCTGCGGGATTTATGAGGGGAGACCTATGGTTTGCCGGAGTTTCCCATTTATCTTTGAGGTTAAGAAAGGTTGGCTATCCTGGGGCTTGATGGCCAGGGCTGAAAACATTTGTCTGGGATTGGGGCGGGGAAAAAGGATTTCGGAGAAAAATCTGGAGATACTGGGAAAACAAGTAATAGAAGAGCTTGAGCAATATAGGAAAATAGTTTCGGCTTGGAACAATCAGGAAAAGGCAGAGCAACTGGACCCCATATTGTTGGTTTCCTCATTTCTTGAAGAAGCAAAATTATTTCCTCCTCAATAAACCTGAATTATAATTCTCAAATTTTATCTGTAGCAGATAGTAATTGCAACAAAATTTCTTTTGGGATTATGCTTTTGTCGAAGAAAGGGGTAATATTTAATAACACAAGTTACTATTTATACACTGGCTCTATTCTAGTTTTAGGGGAGTGAAGTTGTCGTGAAGTTAGAGGAAGCGGCTCGGAAGGCTATTGAGCTCTTGAGAGAAGCAGGCGACACTGGAATATATAATACTGAACTGGCACAAAAACTCAAGGTTCCAAAAAGGCGAATATACGATATAGTGAATCCTCTTAAACCTCTGGGACTGGTAGAAATAAAAAAGGAGAGAGGAAAAACTAAGGTTTATTGGTCTGCAAAGAAGGAGTCGGTTCTCAAACAGGGAATGAGAGAACCTATGAAAGAGGAAGATAAGAAGCTAAAAATTGACACCGTTAAACTTGTTCAAGGGGAACAGATTATTGAACCCCTTTCCGAAGAGGGTATGGAAGAGGGATTCAAATTTAATTGTCAGGTTCTGAAAATAAGTTGCAACAATCCCTTAAAAACTTGTAAAGTGTACCATAATGGACTGGAGGTTGTCATCGAAACCGACGACCAAAGCCTAATAGTTAAACCAGATACATTGAAACCCAAAACACCAAAGATAAAAACAATATTCTAACTCATGAAATTTGCAGATTGGGAAACTCAAAGAGAACATATATGAGCTCTAAGCCTAAAAGACTCCAAACTCGTTTTCGCAGTTAAAAGTACTTTAGGAAACCGCTGAGCGCACAAGAGTGGAAAATTTAGATGAGGCGCATTTCAATTTTATTTCCCCTTTTCACCTTCTCAAATACTTGAAGGTTCTTTGTGATTTTTCCAACAATGTTCACCTCGGAGTAAGGCTCAATGGGCTTAAAGAATATGCACAAGGCGTCACCCATGCTCCAATAAGCAATTGTCCCCTTTTCAACTTCTTTTGTGGCCTTTTCTAGTCCTTTTTTGATTCCAACATTAAAATATACTTCACTATTCTTCCACACGTTTACTCTACCCGAGATGGGAAGTTTATCTCTGATGGCTTCTACTGTTAGGGGGGCATGAATTCTGTTAAGTTCACCCTCAGCTTCACCTATCCCCTCAATGATAAATTTTACCTTGAACCTTGACAAACTCTCAGACATAATAGATTCCCCAAAAAAAATTTTAAACTTCGCACCACACACAAACTATGAAAATATTTTTCATAGGCAATAAAAGGTTTTTCGTACTGTTTTATGTTTGTGAACAAGGCTGGTTCCAAGAATTACAATTTTTATAGGTAGTCTATGCCGCATTCTTTTTTGCCCAGGAATTTTTCGTGACACCATGTGAAGGTTTTGTGTTTCTTATAGATTCTGTCTATTGCGTCGATTATTTTTTCTGAAACATTGGAACCATAAATTTTTGGTGCTTTTTTCATGATGCTAGGAATATCGCTTTTGTAGATGTAGTGGACAAAGTCGGCTAGATTCTCTAGTGGAGGTGTAAGTACATTTGATTCACACATTACGGATTCTGGTCTGTCTGTGTTAAAGCGGCAGGTTAATGGGATGCATTCGTCAATCAGATTGAGTTCTTCTTGTTGGGATCCACTATCTGTTAGACTTGCCCAACAGTGTCCTGAACGGAAGAACTCAATTACGTTGCTGTAGCTTTTCCACAGAGGAGTAAATAAAAAGTTTTTATTCTCTTCAGCTAATTTTTTAATGTATTCGGTTAAACCATAGTGTTTAAGTCCAGTTTTCATTGCAGTTAATTCTACTAGGCATACGTTCATTTTGTAATCTAAAACCAGCCTTTTTATTGCGCTAACAATGTTTTTGAAGCGGGTTTCAGTAAGGTTCCCTCTACGGTGAATATCAACTCTCAGCCAGGAATCCTGTTCAAGTTGAGGATAAACATCAAAAATGCTGTTTTCAACTTTGTGATCCTTTGTGTACTCTACAGCGTCCACCACACTGTTACCACAAACTGGAATTAATTCAGGGTCATATCCTTCACGAACCAGATTCTCAAAGTTAATCCTGTGAGGCGCAATGAAGCAGAAGCAGCTTGAACCACAGATGAAGGTGTCAATCTGTTCTGGAAATGGCTCATTTCTATCAATACTCCAATCCAAGGTCCACTGGCAATTTATAAACTCTTCAAAACCAATCTTTCCCTTCACAAAGTCGAACATGGAGTTGGGATACATTCCCCTCAACCCAGCCTCGTTTTGGACGCATTTCTTCCCCAACCCGTAACTCCAAGCTAGGGGTACAACCCCCGCAGTTAAAGTGTCGCCATGAACAACAGGTATGAACTCCGTTTTTGGGAAATTTTCTTTCAGGTATCTTCCAAGTTTCACCATTTTGGAGAACAGGTCAACAAACTTCTCAGATAAATCGCCACGAATTTTAAGATTGGCTACTAAACGCTCATCTAAGTGGAACTCATTCAAACCATATCCTAAAACCTCATCGAAATGCTGACCGGTGTGAACCACACCCACAGGTACTCCTCGTCTCTCACACTCAATAACTAGAGGAAACTGCTTATAAAAATCTGGTTTGGTCGCCACAGTCACTAGTATCGCATAGTCACCCGAAGCAATTTCCCTAAAACGGTCTTCGTAGATTTCCGGCTTCTCCAAATTGATATTCCAAGAAGTCAACCAAACGCACCTTAGACACTAATTTCTAATATAGGTACACTTGATAGTTATCGTATTAATATTTCAAGATTTAAGATTAACTACAATACCTGTTGAAGATTCAACTTTGGAGTGTAAATCCCTTTTTTTACAGATTTAAGAATGTATTGGGTGGCCTTCTAGACATTTTGTATTATGCTCACGGTTTTTGTTGAGCCAAGTGAGTAATTGAAGAGAAACCCCAACAACGTTAGCCTAAATTAGGGTGAACGCGATTATCCAGATGGGCCCACCGAGTCTAAAAATATACGTTTGAAATACTATTTTTAGTAACGCTTTTTAAAATAATTACCGTTTTATTCGTCTTTTTACTCCAAATCAAGGTCATTGTGAAATGTTTCACGGACTTAATTATATCTCTTAGTGTTCGAAGAAGGCTTAATTGGCTTAAAAGCATATAAAATTATGGTAATAATCTAAAATAATTAAAGGGTGAGGATCATTCTGTGCAGTAAGGTTCTAGGCTTGGTGCTCTCCAAAAAATTTTGGAAGTAATGATGAAGAAGTGCTCTCTAAGGACCTGTGTAGCCTCTTCAGTGGAGGGCTTTGTTATTGCATCAGCGAAATCACCGGAATTTGATAAAGGAGTGGCTGCTGCAATGGCTTCATTTGCGCTATCAGCGGCTAAAAGGACAAAAAGTGAACTGGGACTGTGGAATTTGAGTGATGTGCTAATAAGGTGTTCTGGAGGCAAAGTGTTTTTCAAAGTGGTGGATGTTTCTCCAGAAGAATCATTTATACTCTCCGCTCTCATTCCTCCACTAGTTCGGTACTATAAGAGGGGAATAAATATAGCTGCTAGTGGAATTAAAGATTATTCGAACAAGATAACTTTCAAAATAGATAAATTTGTCAACTATAATTCAGGTCCAGCACTTAAAACATTACAGCCACATTTCGATTTTTTAAATGCGAAATGGGAGAGGTTTTAGTGTATAAAAAAGCGGAAACTGTTATCTCGATTATAAAAAGGTTGAGAGAGGGGGAAGCTCTAGATTTTGAAGAACTTAAAGATATGGTGGACGACCAAGAGCTTTTTGACCTATTAACTGCTCAGGGATTTGTTGATCCTGCTAAGCGCAGAATTAACTTTAATTTGGAAACCAGACTTCAGCTTTCTCTAGTTGCTTTAAAATTTGGTGCGGATATAGAGAGGGTTTGTAAACTTTTAAGCTGGAAGGAATTTGAAGCCTTCTCAAGAACTGTGCTTGAGACTAACAATTTTTTCTGCATCCAAAATTTTAGATTCAGCCAAAATCAAAAAAGGTATGAAATAGATGTTGTGGGATTAAAGAATCCTTTAATCCTATGTGTTGATTCCAAACATTACAAAAAATCTGGCAAGAATCATTTATTGAGAACTTACTGTAAAAAACAAATTGAGAGGGCTGAAGCTCTTTCAAAGGCGTTGCCTAAAATGTTTCTAAAAATGGGACTATGGGGGTGGAAGGAGGTAAAGATTATACCATTAATTGTCACCTTGCTAGCAGAGGGAGTTAGTTTTTCTGAGAGAGTTCCTATTGTCCCATTTTTCAAGTTCAACAGTTTCGTTATGGACCTACAAAACTACCTCAATCAGGTATACCAGATTTACACTAAACTACCTATCATCAAACAGTTGGGAAAACAAAAACAGCAGCTATGAACTCAGAAAAAAGGTACCCTTCAGGAAACTTTTTATTTGTCCTTTTCTTTGAGTTGTGCGGTTCACCAAGCGGGAACCTTTTTTGAAATTTAAACCGCACCGATTATTTCAGAAAATATTCTCTTATATATCATCTCACGATTATTTCTAGTTAAGTTAATTATTTCAATGTCTCTTCTTCTTTTAATCTCTTCAACGAAGGGGTGTTGGACGTTTTTTCCAATTGTGCCAAGCACAGGTTTGGGGGAATCAAAAGCTTCGCGTACTGCAACCGCGAATTCCGGCGCCAAAAGTTCCATTTTTCCAATTTCATCTATTATAATTAAATTCGCCTTCTGAATCGCCTCTCTGATGGCCTGCACTCCAATACCCTTTATGTTTTCAAGGATCACACCATACTTGCCAACTCTGTATTCACTTTTTAAATCCGCCTTAGCCAAAAAATCTTGCTCATTGCTAAGAAGATTAACTATGAAAAAACCTACACGAACATTTTTTCCCTGCATCAATACTCTTTGCTCAGGGGTGATAATGCCACCAACCATCATGTTGCGTTCTCGAGCCTCTCTAACAATCTGGTTTATTAGACTGCTTTTTCCAACCCCTGGAGGCCCAGTAATTAACAAATTAACCTTCACACCTTTACACCCTCCTACCATAATTAGGGAGATAAATATACCCTTTTTTGCCTAGTATAATAGAAAATCTTCTTAATAATTGACTACAAATGACTTGATAATGCTGATTCCCTTAAATAATCTTTCAATATTATTAAATTATAAAACCACTAATCATAAATTAATAGTATATCTGGAGTGATCTTTTATGAGCGAGGAGGATGAACGCGTAAGAAGAAGTGCGATTCGTCTAGTGGCAGAGATACAAAGCGTGCAGCAAAGCTCTCAATTTGAAGTGAACTCATTCTTTGAGAGCCTGCGCAGAGAACTTTTCGAAAGCGAGAAAACAACGTTCAGCAATATGGATATGAGCAGAATTTTATCCCGGTTACAAAACCTAATTATGGATCTGCTTAATCAGATAGTGGACAGGGTTTCAGTTGAAGCAGTGAAACAGATCCAGATAATTTTAGGAGATTTAAAGAACGTCCGCGAATCCGAGTTGCTAGCCGAAAAAACAACTTCAGCGGTAAGGAGAGAAGCTATGGATTATCGACTTAACAAATATATTCAAGACCTTGAAAACCACATCAAATTACTTGAAGAAAGAGAGAGCGCTAGGAAAAAAATGTTGAAAAATGTGTTAACACGGGACAAAAAGTATCAAATCCTCGCTCTACTTGAAAACGAGAAAGGATTAAGTTACACAGAAATATCCAAACAACTTTCACTCACCAGAACAAAGGTCAACGAATACATTAAAGAGCTGGAAAAAAGCAATCTCGTTTCCGTAGATAAAAACAAAAAACCCTATCTGATAACACTCAAACAAACCCTATGGCTTTAGCAAACCCTTATACGCTTATGCTTCTTAGAAAGCATGAAACCAATTTTTCATGTTAAAAATGAATTAAAATTATCTTCAGTTGCTATGAGCGCATCAGGATTGTGGAGTTATGAGCAGAAAAGCATCTACACCCAGTATTCGCATAGTAGTAGAGTATTTCTATAACCCGAACTCAATTGAGTGCAAGAACTTTATGAAACTCGTGGTGAACCCTCTAATGAGGAATCCCCGGAAGGATGTGGAATGGAAAATAAACAACATTTTCGATCCCAAAGTAAAAAAAGAGATTGAAGAATACAAAATAGACGCGGTTCCCGCACTGGTAATCAACAAAAATAGAACTCTAATAGGATTCAACAGGCAAGAAACAATAAAATCCATTATAGACGAAGAAATAGAAAAGGAAAGAAAAAGACGAGAAGTGAAACTTGAATAACCCTTAAACTAATTAAAATTTTCACTATGCGTATCAGTACAAGGAGTACAAGTTTTGTTTTGTGGCGGCGTTCTATCTTCTTCTATGAAGGTTTGTTGCAGATCAAATAGGGTTTAATCTGTGTCCTTTTTCTAGAACAAGTTAAAAAGATAGTGCAAAACACTCAAAAGGTATGCAGTAAGTTAAATGTTATTCGTTAGATTTTCTTTGAGATTTCTTGCATAATTTCGACGCAGCGGGTGCCATCCTTTACGGTAACTTGGGGGGAGGCATTGTTGGCTGCGCACTGAACGAAGTAATTG
Organism: uncultured archaeon; assembly: GCA_964510585.1. Lineage (GTDB taxonomy): Archaea > Asgardarchaeota > Jordiarchaeia > Jordiarchaeales > Jordiarchaeaceae > Jordiarchaeum. The sequence goes on from CAZECW010000020.1 coordinate 60,052, forward strand.
ATTTCAGCATCGTAACTGTAATGTGTTCTGCGGACTGCCATTGTTAGCTTGTTAACCAAGTCTGTGAGGGTGGACTCTACAGTGTATTTGGTTTCTCTTTTTTCGTCTTTTCTTCTCAGTTTTATAGAGAACGGGGATCTTAGGATGTCTAGTTTTAGGGTGGCTTTTTTGCCCCTTATTTCCCAGGGAAATGAGGGGATTATGCTGTCTCCGAACCAGCTTAATTCAATGTTTGCAGTTGCTCCATTTTCCATGTTAAACGTCAGGTCTGCATTGTCGTAGACGCCATACCTTTCTATGGTGGCAGTGGCTTTTTGCACTTTTTCAATTTCTCCACATAGGTATCTTAGCATGTCTATGGCGTGGGGTCCAAGGTCTGTTATGACGCCGTATTTGTCTTTGAATCTGAAGGGTGTTAGGGCCTTCCATGTCCTTTGGTCGCTCTTGAATAGTGCCTTTATTTCTTTTATTTCTCCGATTTTTCCTCGAGAGATAATCTCATTTGCAAGTTTTACGCTTGGTGTGAATCTGTAGTTGAAGGCGGGCATGACAATTTTTTTGATTCCATTCAAAGCTTCCATTATTGTGTAGCAGTCTCTGGCGTTGGTTGCTAGAGGTTTTTCGCATAATACGTGTTTTCCTTTTTCTAGGGCTTCTATGGTTATGGTTTTGTGGAGTTCGGGAGGGGTGCAAATGGAAACGGCATCGATTTTTCTGTTTTCCAGGAGGTCGTGGTAATCAGTGTAAACTTCCCGCACGTTAAACTTTTTTTGAATTTCCCAGAGTCTTTCCTGATTGGGGTCTGCTGCGGCTTCTAGCCTCACGTTTTCAAGCTTTGAGTAGCCAGGGAAGTGTAGGAGTTCCGCGATTTTACCTGCACCAATGACTCCTATCCCAACCTCTTTAACTCCAGATAGCCTTGTGGTCTTGCTGGGTAGGAACAGCATTCTAAGTGTGGATGTGCCGTCTTTTACCAAGCCTGTAACTGAAATCTCTGGCCTCCTAAACTTTTTAGCGACTGATTTGGGATCAACCCCTACCACTTCGATTTTTGATAGGTCAATTTCACCCACTCCTCCCTGGTGGGTTTTCACTATGGTCTTTATTTTTTGGGGTTTAAAGCCCATTATATGGGCTGCGACGGAATCAACTGTAACTGGGTCTCTACCGCACAAAATCACGTTCATATCCACAGGCGTGCCGACTATGGGGCCTCTTCCCTCCATCCCTATGATTCCATCCACCACTATAAGGTCTTGTTTTACTGCCAGATTTATTAAGGGGATGATTTCCTCCAGGATGGGGTGATAAAATGCAGCTTTACTCTTTTCAGGGAGAAGTCCATACAGGTTTTTTAGGGCAACCGTAATAACTGTGATTTCGTGAGTTTTCAGTTTTGGAACATTTATAAAGTAAGGCGCCTCCAAAACAGTTTTGGGTAAGCGAATCTTTCTCTGACCTACCTCCACGTCTACAATTTCGTCGTGGCTCAGATTAAGGAAGGAAACCTGGTTTTTTCTTATAACTCCCATAGCTCCGCTCTGTTCCATTCTTATCTCAGCTGGATTTGATGTGCTGTCGCTTTCAACAACCAAGACTTTGTTTGAATGATCCTTAGCCACATGAATAACCGCATCAAGGACACGCAAATCAGTATTCACATTACCATAAATGTCCTTATGATAACAAATGTTAGGCTTTATTACTATCTGGTCACCATAATCTACATCTATTCCGCCGATTAGTTCAATTCCCTTCCTAACTGTTGCTTCCACATCCTTAACTTTCAACAAACTTACTTTGGGCAAACTGTACGCCTCCATAGCAAGCTACGCCAGAAGATATCCTAGTCCTCAAACATGCTGTACCTGCTTTAGTTAACAGATATACTATTCACACGGCGCTTTTTATTTTTGAGTTTTTTCCCACTTTATTTCCTTTCTTCTTACTCTGAAGAATAAAATGTTCTGGTAGAGGACTAAGAAGGATAAGGGTGCTAGGTAGAGCCAGGCTCGGGGCTTTCTGAGTTTTAGACAAAAAATAAGGGCGCCCAAATTAATGAAAAAGATTCCTCCCACAAGAATAAAGATAAGCGGAACTAATTCATGGTAGAACACGCCAAGTGTCAGCGAAAATGGTAGCAAGGCCAAACAGACCGCGTTTAGGGAGGGAGCAATATATCTAGAGGTGAAAGATAGGAAGTTGGGTATTCTGGGTTTGGGAAACATTCTCAGTCTCTGAGCACTATACTTGGCGGTGGCTTGATCCGACCCTCTGCTCCACCTTCTCCTCTGCTGGACAAAATCTCTGAAAAAGCGAGGCTCAAGCACTTTCACTCCTGCTTCCTGGGTGTAAACTATTTTGTAGCCGTCAACATAAATCCTATACCACAATTCATGGTCTTCAGCTAACATTTCGGCGTCAAAGCCACCGGTGCGTTCAAGATAAGATCGCCTCACCGCGTAGTTGTAGCCAATTAGAACTGGTACCGCGACCAGTTGTCCTCCCTGCCAGAGGGTGTATTCAAGGTCGATGACGCGGCCGAGAAAATTGCGTCTTTCAGCTTCGTACCTTCCTTGGACAGCCATTACTTTTGGATCGTCAAAGTGTTTAACTAGAGCTTTTAAGGCGTCTGGTTCTATACTGCAGTCCGCGTCATATACTGCTACTATCTCTCCGTTTGACACAGATAGTGCCTCGTTTAAACCGTAAGCCTTTGAAAATCTTTTTTTGTGTTTTATTCTTTTTGTGTTTTTCCAGTCTTTTGTTTCATTTTCTATAATTTCAAAGGTTCTATCAGTTGAGTCGTCGACAAAAATGATCTCCATTTTCTCTTTTGGGTAGTTTAAATTGCGCAAACTTTTCAATACTCGTTCAACATTTTTTTCTTCATTGTAGGTTGGAACAATCACGGTAACTGTGGGCAAATTCTTCTTATCCTTCCCTTTCTCCATCTTAAATATTGATGCTAATGCGGTGAAAAAGTAAATAATAGGTATTACTAACATTATTATTGCTAGGAAAATATAGATGGCGACTAGTGCGAGGGGTAGGTTCAACAAATCTATTTTCTCCTTCTGATTTTCCTCCAAATATTTATCATGGAGTCTAAAGTCTTTAACGGTTCTTTTCTGGTTAGGGAGGGAACCAGGTATCCAGCTGCGTAGAAGAAGTGGATTAGAAGGTTGGGTCTCCAAAACGCCATATAGCCATACATGGATGCCAGCAAAATTCCTAGATTAATGAGGACTTTTTTGGCAATCCTACCATAGAGGTAGTAGTCGCCCACACTTATCATATAGGCCCTTCTAAGCAAATGTTCTATTTCGATGCGGTTTTTCCAAATCTTGTGGAAAACCTCCGCCTTGGGAGCATATACCACTCTAAAACCGGAGTTCCGCACCCTATTGCTAATACTGATTTCTTCCCCGAAGACTTTAACTCCTCGGGGCCCCAGCTGCTCTTTAAACCCTCCAATTTTTTGCGCCAAATCCCTTCTAATGGCCAAGTTTCCTCCTATGGGAAAGTATATGTCTCTAACCTTTTCCCCCCAATTGGTTACACCCAGAATTCCATAGACATCCTTTCCCAACCATGTTGGCTTCTTTGCTCCCACCATTACTAGACTTATTTTTCCCCCAACACATCCTACGCTACTATCCTTGAAGATGCTGTTAATTTCTTTTAGCCACGACCTATTTGCAATGCAATCATCATCAATAAACGCAACTATGTCCCCCTTGGCGATTTGAAGCCCATAATTTCTCGCCGCCGCGATTCCTATCCTCTGAGAGGGCCTAACAATCCTAAAATTTGAAATTCTGGAAAATCTGGATTTTAGCTCCTCGTAGCTTCCATCATCAGACCAATTATCTGCTACAATGACTTCGTAGTCCCCATCAAACATTTGGCGAAGCGTGCTCTTCACAGTGTCAACTACATGTTCCCTTCTATTGAATGTTAAAATAACAACTGATATAACCATAGAAAACTACCCTAGCAAATTAGAACATTATACCCCATTTTCTACTTTTCGGAAATCCTCAGAGACCAAATCAGATATAAACTAAAGGAAATCCAAATATGGGAGTGGTAATAGAAAACTTGTAATAATTTTCTGTCCACCACAAGTTCCGATTTTTGAATTTTTAAAATAAAAAGGTTTAAAGACAGTTTTATATTAATTACGTGGGTGAAACTCTACAACGCGTTATAAGGAGATACAGTGAAATGGTGTTGTCTGTTTCCGTTGTTTTGTGTGCCTACAATCGCAAGAAGGATGTTGCTGAGTGTTTGGAGGGTATTCTGAGCCAAAATTATCCCCATTTTGATGTGTGGGTAATAGACGACGCGTCAACAGACGGAACCTATGAATATTTGAAGAGTAGATTTGGTCAATACAAAAATTTTCACATCTTTAGAAATGATACTGAGATGGGGAACACTCGCTCAAGAAACCTTATTATGCGTAAATCTAAGGGGGAAATAATAGTTTCCACAGATGATGACTGCATAATTCATCGAGAGGACTGGATAGCGAACCTAGTGAAGGTTTTTGAAGAGTCTCCTCAAATCGGGCTGGTCACCGGAAAGGTGCTTCCCATATTTTATGATAGAGTTCCAAAGTGGCTGGAGCCCCCAATTTACCCCATACTAGCAATAAGAACAGAGAATCAGCGCACCGAAGCCTTAAATCCCTATGGCTGCAACATGGCGGTGCGGAGAAGCGTTATGGAAAAAATCAATTTTCTAAATGAAGACATAACCAGAAAGTCTGGAGGACTTTACTCTGGCGAGGATACCGACTTGGGACTAAGGGTGAGGGCGGCAGGCTACAGAGTAGTTTACACTCCAGACGCAGTAGTTAAACACAAAATGTTCAAGGAGCGCATATCAAAAGAGCACTTCATTAGACGCGCCCTATATTTCGGCATGTCCGAAGAAGTGTATGCCGGGTCAAACTTGTGGAAACTACTTGACGGAGCGGCAAACATAATAATTTTCCTATTCAAATTTATTGTGAGACCCAAATTCTCCACCTTGACACTGATTGCTTACAAAACAGGTTTTATGATCAAAGCCCTAGGAGGAAACGAAGAAACTCTTGAAAGATGGAGAAAAACGTTTATGCGACTGGCAGCCAAAACAAAGTAAAGCCATCTCAAATCAAGAGAAGGGTTCCGAAACCAATAAAAGATAAAGAGTCTTAATTAATACATCTACAGATTCATGGAAAAGGGATGTTTTTAATGGAAGATTATGAAACTTACTGCTTTGCTGAAAAGTTAAAGGTGCTTTCAATCATTTTCTCATCTATCCTTACAAGGTACTCAGCCTATTTGGAGGATAGAGGGGAACCAGAACCTAAGGAGGTAATTTGGTGGGTGCTGGACGCGATTAACCGTGAGGCAAGCATAGCGGTTAACGTCACAAAATCCGACCTTTTCTCCAACGCACTCGAACTGTTTAACAAAGCAGAAGAGAACCTACTCTCAGGTGATATTGAACAGGCAATCAGAAAAATAGCCGAAGCCACAACTAGAATTACAACAGAGGCTGACAGAACTCTTAGAAAAATAGAGAGAAAAAGGTAGAGAAACCTTCTATTGCCCGCGCTGGAAAGTAAGTTTAAACCCCTAACTATGCACCCTGTAGAACATCTTATTTTACGACTTTTGGCCGGTTCCACATTTAAAGTGACTGCTGATGAAATTTTTCATTCCCGCTGGTTCCTTAAGAAGCTGCTACACTAAATATTAGGATCATGTGCCAGTTTCCATTTGCAGTTACTAGATTAGGGCGATTAGTTTCGTTATTAATAGGGTTGTATAATCCCACTAGTCCAAAGCACTCGTCAACAGTGCGCCAACCGCTGGGCCAAACATTCTTCATTAGGGCTCCGTATATGAACAGTGTTACATTTCCCTCAAGGCTAAGAGTGATGGATGGCGTATAATAGTCTACTGGTACAAAGTGCCAACCCGTGGTTCCATTGCCTAGCACCATTCCGGGCACTATGCCTGAGGGCGTCGAAGCTAAAACTACGAACATCATTAAATCGCCACTCTCCTGAATATAATAAGTGTTAAAGCTCACTGTAAGATTATATGGCCCCTGTTTACTTCCCACATCACTAGCACTCAATTGAGGAGAATATAAGTTAGGAATATATGAGTTCGTAGACCAACATGTATTTGAGGCTCCTATGGGTGCGAGCGCAAATACTGAGAAGGCTAATGCAATCATCATAGTTAGTGTTATACTAATCAACCGTTTATTTCTCATTTCAGGTCACATCCGCTGTTAAAACAGTGTATCATTTAGGGTTAAAGTCTTAGTTATAGTTTTGCTATAATGCAAACGGGAATAAAAAGTTTTAGGTACTGTTCTTAAAGTAATGATTTGTAACGACTTTGATCATCTCTGAAAAGAGCTTCTCTAATCCCTCACCGCTCTTGGCATTAACAGTAATCACATTACTGTCCGGCACATTAAAAACGTTCTTAACTTCGTTTAAAAATAAAGAAGCCACCGAATTTTTCTCGTTTACGGCAATTACCATTGGAACCTCCTTACTCCCAACTATTTCCTCATAAATTGTGCGCGCCTTTGAAAGGGAGTCTGGATCCTCATTATTCACTACTAGGAGCAGAGCATTCAATCCCTTAGACAAAGATTTTCTAACCACCGAAAATTGATCCGCCCCCGGAGTTCCAAAGAAATGAAAACGCGAGCCATCCACATCAAAATATGTATAATCCATACAAACGGTAGAACCCGCAGCATCAATATGAATAAACCCTTTTCCACTAAACTTTTCCGCCAACCTTGAAACAATTTCCGTTTTGCCGCTAGCCCGCGGTCCCGCCACCACAACCTTAAACTGCTGCATGAGAAACCCTCAAAGACCCTAAAACATTATAAGTTTATAATATTACACCAATAAATAACTTTCGCCGCCCAAAAACCCCAATCCGCCGCCACAAAAAAACATATTAACAATAATCATTTAAGTATTAAAAAATTAAAGCAAAAGTCACTAAAAATTATTAATTTCTAAAAAATTCTGGGAATTATCCCTAAAAATCTTAATACTTATGAATGATTTTAAAGCCTACCTTTTTTAGCAGAAATCAGAGATTGGATAAGCAACCCCCGGCGGGGGGTGTCCCCGATGTCTTCCCTCTTCGGGGTTTCAGACACCGGATCAGCCGGAGCCAATCACAATCTCTTTGCTCGCAATCTCCTTACCCTCACTGTCAAGGATAACAAGATGCGCCGAACAGCTAAGTCAGCAGTCATATGACCGCATAACCATCTCCAAGAGATTAAGAATCTTTGGGTCGATTTCTGGCATTTTTCCTTATCCTCCAACTATTTTCCTTAAGTCTTTATCATGGGCTCGGGGAGCTTCAATTTTTCATGAATCTTATCCTCAAATACTTGCTTGGCAGTCACCAAGAAAGATTTCTCCACAGCGGCAATGTTGTGATTCGTTGCGACAATCAGGTTTGCCTTTGTACATATCCCTTTCTCATCAGACCAGTAGTGATGTATCAATGTTCCACGAGGCGCCTCAACTACACCCACACCGTTACCCTCCCTAGGCTCCACATCCGCCAGCTTAACATCGGTACTCACAATATCAGGATCCTCAAGCAGCATCTTCGCCTTCTCCACAGCTTCAACCAGTTCAACTACCCTGGCCCAATTATATGCAAGGGTGGCGTGGCACGGTCTACCAACAGCATCCCTGAACTCCTTAAGGGCTTCTTGAGCCAGAGGAGTTTCCATTTTATCCGCAACATTTATACGCCCCAAAGGTCCTGCACGCCATATTCCATCAGGATAACTTGCAGGCTTGAAAAATATGTGGGTAGCATAGGAATGGGGAGCCACATGTTCCGCCACATAGTCCAAATAGTCCTTCTTCGCAAAATCCGCGACAATCTTGCCATCAGGGCTCATAACTCTAACCGTTGCGTCACCAAAAATAGTATGCACACCTTCCCTGGCAAGACCAATATAGTATGAATCAAAGACTCCCAACTTAGTAATAACATCCAAATAGTCACCAACAACCTTCCTAGCCAAGTCTAAAGTAAATTTGGCAAGCTCCATAGCTCTATCAATTCGCTTCAGTTGCTCGTCGCGCTCCTCCTCAGTCATAGGCTTAGATTGGCCACCTGGAACAGATGTGACTGGATGTATAGCTCTTCCGCCTACCAAGAAGCAGAGATCCTGGCCAATTTTCATAAGCTCAATGGCTTTCTTACCAGCGTCAGGTAAATGTTTAATCACAGTGACCACATTTCTATACTGCGGTTCAGCAAGTGGTCCCACTAAAAAGTCTGGAGCTGCCAACGCATAAAAGTGCAGGGCATGACTGGAAATAGTTTTCGCTTGGAGAAGGAGGTCTCTAAGCTTTAACGCCGCCTTTGGTGGAGTTATGCCCCAAGCAGCTTCAACAGCACTTACCGAAGCCAAGTGGTGGGCCTCGGGACATATACCACAAATTCGTGGCACTATACGGATAACTCGCTCCATTAGGCGGCCTTCGACGAACTTTTCGAAGAAACGTGTAACTGTTACGCCAAAGTGGGCATCTTCCACTTTATTATTCTTGTCAAGTTTTATTACAATTTTTGCATGTCCTTCAAGTCTGGTTGCTGGTTCAATAACAATCTCCTTACTCATATTATTTCGCCTTCCTCACTGTTTTTGAGATTATGCCCGATGGTAAGAAGAAGTTGTAAAAAGTGCCGGCGACATCACCGACTTTTTCAACAAGTTCCTCCGGGCTTATAGACTCATAATCTACTATCGAGCCGAGTGCACTAATCATCTTAGCTCCCTGATCTATCACATTCGGCCCAGGGCCGTAGCATCCCCTGCAGGGCATTCCGGCCTTTGGACATAGTGCGCCACATCCCTCGCGGGTAGCGGGGCCCATGCAAATGTATCCTTGCTCCAATAAACACTTTTTTGGATCCGGTATCCCTTCATAGTCTCTCTTCAACTGTTTTATAGTAATTACCTCAGATTTCTCCCTGGGACATTCGTCACACAGAGTACGCACAGGTGGCTTCGGTAACTCTCCCTTCAATAAGCCGAGTATAGCATCAGCAATGTCCTTAGAAACTACTGGGCATCCTGGAAGGAAAACCTCAAAATCTACTATCTTCCTGTTTGGCACAATGAAGTCCAACATTTTCGGGACGTCCTCTTCAGGGATATTAGGTTCTTGGACACTTTCTGCCTCCACAAACTTGCGCTTCAAAGCTTGGTCAATAGTGGTGAGATTAAGCAATCCATATATTCCACCATAAGTGGAACAGGTACCCAAAGAAATCAGAGTCTTACATTTCTTCCTCAAAGTTTTTAAGATGTGCACGTCTTCCTCTGTCCTGCAGACGCCCTCAACAATACCTACATCAATTGAACCATCCTTGTAACTCTCCAGATCCTTATACTTAAAGTCAGTAACCGTGTGCCAGAACTTGATGTCCAGCTGGGGCAGAATGTCCAAAAGGGCTTCGTGAGTATCAAGCAAAGATTGATAGCAACCCCAACAACTTGCCAATGAAACCATAGCTACTGTAACGGGCATTTTTTAAACCTCCAATTTTTACTCCTTATCCTTACTTAGCGGACTTGGTCCAAGCTCCTTCAATTTTTTAACGAAATCGTTCATAACCTCAACCAAAACATTACCTTCACTAGCAGAAATCCACTCCAACCTCAGCCTTTCAGGCTCAATCCCCAGTTGCTCAATTAACTTCCTAACAAGCTTAATCCGTTCCTCAGCCCTATAATTACCAGTAACATAGTGGCAGTCGCCATGGTGGCACCCTCCAATAAACACGCCATCTGCACCCAACTCGAACGCCTTCAGAATAAACTGGGGATCAACACGACTGCTACACATAACTCTAATAAACCTCACGTTCGGAGGATACTGCATTCTACTAGTGCCAGCCATATCAGCGCCAGCATACGTACACCAGTTACACAAAATCCCAACAATCCTAGGCTCAAATTCTCCGTTACCACCCATAAAGCTCACCTCTTCATCGCCGCCTCTATCTGAGCCATCACCTGGTTAAACTTGAAGTGCTGCGTATCTATAGCTCCACTGGGACAGGCAGCGGCACAGGCCCCACAGCCCTTACATAGCACACTGTTTATGTTAGATTTGCCATCCACAGTCATACCAATTGCTCCATAGGGACAGATGTCCTGACATACCTTGCACCCAGAGCAGAGTTCCTCGTTTACAATGCTGAAATAGGGCTCAATCTCAACTTCTCCCATACCCATAAGTGCTATTGCAGCTGCAGCCGCGCCTTTTCCCTGAGCCACAGCATCTGGAATATCTTTCGGTCCCTGAGCCATACCCGCCACAAAAACTCCGTCTGTTAGAGTGTCTACAGGGCGCAGTTTAGGATGTGCTTCCAGCAGGAATCCATCCGCGCTTCTGGAAAGCCGGAATAAATGCTGTATTTGTTCGGTTTCCTCTCTGGGAATCACCGCAGACGCTAAAACAACCATGTCTACCTCCAGCTCCATAAGCTGACCCAGCAAGGTGTCCTCTGCACGAACCATTAGTTTATCCGTCCCAGGAACACGCCTCACTTCAGCAACTCTGCCACGTACAAAGTTAACCCCATACTCTCTTCCAGCTATCTCGTAGAACTCATCGTAGCCTTTTCCGAAAGTTCTCATATCCATGTAGAAAATGAAAATTTCAGTGTCAGGATACTTCTCTTTAATCTGCCTAGCATGCTTCACACTATAAGTGCAGCATACCCGGGAACAGTACGGAAACAGCCTCTGGTCACGTGAACCCACACACTGTATGAAGGCAATCCGCTTCGGCTTCTCATGAGTCGTTGGAACTATAACCTTGCCACCAGTGGGGCCAAACGAGCTTAATAATCTCTCAAGTTCCAGCGAAGTAATAACATTGGGCAAAATACCATAACCATATTGAGGAGCATCAAAGGGTGTATACACATCATAGCCCGTAGCAATTATCACCGTGCCTACTTCCAGCTCTATCTCCCTCTCCTGCTGGTTAAAATCAATAGCCTCAGGCTCACAAACCTTCACACACAATTTACACTCTATACATTTTTCTCTATCGATGGTGTAAACGTTAGGCACTGCCTGTGGGAAGGGAACATAAATGGCTTTCCTTGATCCCATACCCAACTCAAACTCGTTTGGAACAAATACAGGACAAACTTCAGCACATTTTCCACAACCAGTACATTTATCCGCCAATACATATCTGGGGTGTTCTACTATTTTGACTTTGAAATTGCCCACGTATCCCTCCACTTCCTTTATTTCACTATAACTGTGGATTTCTATGTTGGGATGCCGGGCAACATCCACCATTTTAGGGGTCAAAATGCATGCACTGCAGTCCATCGTAGGAAATGTTTTGTCAAGCTGGGCCATTCTTCCCCCTATGGTTGGGCTTTTTTCAAGAAGGTGAACCTTGAAGCCTGCATTCGCCACGTCCAGAGCTGCTGAAATCCCAGCTATTCCACCGCCAACAATAAGGCATACTGGTGTCACCTTCACCTTTTGCACTTCTAGTGGCTCCAGTCTTGCAGCCTTGGCCACCGCAATTCTTATCAAGTCCTTCGCTTTTTCCAGCGCTTCTTTAGGCTGCCTCATATGCACCCAGGTATCATGCTCCCTAATATTCGCCTGTTCATAAAGAAACTGGTTTAATCCAGCCTCCGCACACACCCTTCGAAAAGTAGGCTCGTGAAGCCTGGGACTGCAAGCCGCAACCACAATCCTGTTAAGATTGTGCTCCTTGATGTCCTGCTTAATCATTTCCTGCCCAGGATCTGAACACATAAAACGGTAATCCTTCGCCACCACAACATTGGGCAAAGTCGCCGCATAGCTTGCCAATTCCTGCGGACTAACAACACCAGCAATGTTCGTTCCACAGTGACACACGTACACTCCAATACGTACTTCTTTTTCACCCATCAGGACTTCCTCCGAACAACGGTTTGGAACTTCTAACACTAAACACAATCATCATTAAAAAATTTTCCCACGCCATTTTTTAGACGTGAAACTTCCGACTAACACGGTAATTTTTTATATTTAATGCTTTCGTTAACCTACAAACCCCCAACAACCCTAAACCACCCACCCACAGATAGGTCTACAGCCACACACAAAAAACAAAAATTAAGCCACAAACCAGCACAAAAACGCCAAAAACACCTACCGAGACCCCAAAAAATGAGAAAAATTAACAAACACCTCCGCCCAACAATCAAAAAATAAAAAACAAAAAAACACAAAAAATAAAGTTAAAACACCCCCAACCAACACAAAAAAGAGCACAAATAAAACAAACTACCCTTTTAAAATCCCAAAAATAGAACCAAAACTAAGGACCAAACAAAACAAAAACCACAAAAACAAACCAGTACTCCACGAAAATAATAAACACAAAAAAACAACAAACCAAAAAAAGCAAATAATTTATAAATTAAAAAACACAACGTAAGACGGCGCAAAAGCCACACAACAGCGCCCAATAAAAACCAACAACCTATCATGACCAAAAGAAGGTAACCACCATGACTGAAGACCAAAAAATAATAAGAAAAACAGATCCACAATTCATCGAAGAAATAATAGAATACGGTTCAAATTACTTCACAAAAGAAGAAATGGAAAGACTCAAAGCCTGCATCCAATGCGGCACATGTATCGGCGGCTGTCCAAGCGGTAGGAGGACCGCGTGGCGTATTAAGAAGATTTTCAGGAGAGCTCAGCTGGGATTAAAAGAAGATGTTTTCAAGGATGATGAGCTCTGGTCGTGCACGACGTGTTTTACCTGTCAAGAGCGTTGCCCACGTAAGGTGCCTACTACGGATGTTGTTCGTGTTATTCGTAATCTTGCTTTTAGGAGTGGTGTTGCCAATCCGAGGCATTTGGCTGTTTGTGGTTACCTTTTCAAGTTTGGTCATGCGGTTCCTATTAATGATGAGACTAGGGCAGTTAGGAAGAAGATTGGCTTGGATGAACTTCCGGCGACTGTTCACAAGTTTCCTGAAGGTTTGAAAGAAGTTACCAAAATAGTTGAGGAGACTGGTTTTAAGAAGATTGTTGAGGATGCTCAGAAGGAGGCTCAAATGAAGGAGGCTCAGAAGGTTGAGAAAAAGTAGGTATGCTTATTTTTTGGGTTGTTTGACTCCAAATCGGTATCCTGGTATTGAGGCTGCGACTAAGGATGTGCTTAACTTTTTTGATATTGAAGTTTTGGAGATGAATGGTGCTTCGTGTTGTCCTGCTCCGGGAGTTTTTGGTTCTTTTGATCTTTTAACGTGGTTGACTATTGCTGCTAGGAATCTGACTATTGCTGAGGGTCTGAATGCGAATATCGTGGTTACTTGCAATGGGTGTTATGGGACCCTTCAGGAGGCTAATCATATGCTTAAGTCGAATAAGGAGTTGAGGGAGCAGGTTAATCAGTTGTTGGCTAAGATTGGAAGGGAATATAAGGGTAAGGTCGATGTGGTGCATGTTGTTGAAGTTTTGCGGAACGATGTGGGTCTTGAGAGGATTAGTGATAGTACGGTTCAGCCTTTGACTGGGGTTAAGGTTGGGGTGCATTATGGTTGCCACTTTTTGAAGCCTAGTGATGTGAGGCAGAAGGGGAATCCTGAGACTCCAGTTATTATGGAGGAATTGATTAGTGCTGTGGATGCGGTTCCTTTGGAGTATAAGGATAAATTGATGTGTTGTGGTGCTGGTGGTGGTGTGAGGGCTGCGAAGATTGATGTTGCCCTAGACTTTACCAAGGAGAAGATTGATAACATGTTGGCTGCGGGTGCTGATTGTGTTTGCACGCCTTGTGCGTTTTGTCATTTTCAGTTTGATGCGGGGCAGCAGGAGCTTAATGCTAAGTTGAAGAATGGTCACTATAATCTTCCAGTGATTTTTATTACTCAGCTTATTGGGCTGGGACTGGGCATATCGCCGGTTAGAATGGGATTATACGATAATAAAACCCAGGTTCAAACCTTGCTTGATAAGATTCGTGGAGCCTGAGCCCTATCTGACTCCCCTTTTCAATCTTTATTTTTTTGTTTGTATTTTGCTTAAGCCCCAGTTTTTCCCATTTTCGGATGGGAGCCTCAATTTTCAGCCTTTTTACCAGGCAATCCACATTAAAACTATTTATCTAGAAATTCTTATTTAAACCCCTTGACAATTCATCCCAAGGTTTAAACCGCGTGTTTGTAGAGTTTTCTGTAACCAAGGATATGGTTTTGCTTGTTAACCATTTTAGGAGGTTTAAACCATTTTGGGTTTCTACCAAGGCGTCCAGATAATACTTATGATCCTTAAAGGTATATTAAAGAACAACTAGCTTATGGAATGTTTTTGATTTCTTGGATTATAGTATTCAGGGCTTTACCAAATAGTGCAATCATTGACGTGAATATTATCATAAATAGTATAAATATTTCTGTTCCGGGAAGGGTGTAAATCCATGATGTGGTGTGTATGAGACCATAAGCCCCCCACAATACAGATATTGCGATGGATAGTGCTGGTGCAAGAAGGAACATTGCGTTTCTTTGATAGTTCTGCTTCACAACACTTTTTATCAGAGACCAAACCTCCTTGTAGCTCTTGTAACGGTTGGAAACCTCAGTGTAGATTGGGGCGTAAAATAGTAGAAAGGGTAAAGGGACGGTGACTAGGACAAACATTAGCCTTAACATAGTAAGCTCTTGAAACGGAAAGCAAGCTAAAAATCGGAAGGGTAAGAAAAAGAAGGTTTTAGAAAGCCTCGAGAAAATAAGCAAAATAGAGATGTACAGAGCAATAAATGCAGTCCAATTTAAAATAAGAAGCAGAGAAAACTTATTGAGCATAACTCGCCGCTTTTCAGAATCCTTCTCAGATTTTTTAACCATTTCCATACCACCTACAAACATTTTTGATAAAAACGTACATAAGCTGCGCTTCTTAGACAAAGAACGAAAACATGTTTTTATAGCAAATAAAAAATAGTGGAATGTTGTCAACCAAAGTACGGGCCAGCCCAGACCCAAGTATTCCATGGAATCCATGAATTCTTTATGCCCTCAGCAAGAATCATAGCTTGAATACCACTAAGTATTAAGGCGTTAACGCCAATGCCCGTAAAGATGATGCCTGTAACGTAGGAATTGGGAAGCCACTCATGAATTGAGTAATCGAACCAAACCAGGTATTGTGTAACCCACGAGGTGAGGTACCCAAGGATAGTCCAAGGATAAATATAATGAACGAAAGTATGTGTTCTAATTCCCCAGTCATTTACCGAAGCCCGATCGTAAGCCCTACTTATCTCCCATACGGCATAACCTACAGCAGGACCTACTAAAGCACCCACAGCTGCAATAGCTGGTGCGCTAATTCCTACGGTTGCCAGAATAAGTGCTATGAAACCAGTTACAGTTGTTCCAGCTCCTATTCCAATATTAAGCACACACCTTTCCTTAAAGTTCAAAGCCTCCAAGACAGGTTTATCTGTTCCTGGAACCATAAAAGAGTTTCTGTAGCGGATAACTAGTTGAACGTCTTCGCCGTAGTATAGTGGGTACCCGAAGGGCCACCAGCCTATCCAGATCCACAGTGGAAGGATGCTTTTGTAGACGTCTGGATCCATGATCAGTATCCCCTCCTCGTTGTAGTAGGAGGCTTTAATTACTTCTTGTAGGGTGCCGTTGACTTCAAGCTGGTACTGCTTACAAATTACGGTGAACTGGGTTCCATTTATGGTTAGTGACTGGTTCCACTCCCCTACAAGCCGCCCCTGCCCAATTACCAGGTCAAAATCTGGGATATCGACCATTGTTGTCATCACGTGCTCCCTTGCGAGTAGGGAATCGTACTGTTTTAGGTATTCCACTTGTTTCGGGTTTTCGTAAAGGAACTGGTTGAAAAGCGCATATAAAGATTTTGTGCTGGGAGAATCCTTTTTGTGCTGTATGCCAATTACAGCCCCAAACAATTCATTGATTTTTCCACGTTCCGCAAGCCACTCTATGAAAGCACTATTTATTTTCGTCTCCAAATCTTGCTTGGTGACTGTTCCCATCCGCATATCGTTCCATGGGGTCTGGATGCCTTCCTGCGGCTGGAAATCAGCAGTAGCTTTAATTTGCAAAGCGGAAGCAGCTCCCCAGCCATTGCCCAGATAGGCCAGCATAGAAAAGCCATTTGAAGCTGTATAAATATTGCCTAAAGCCATTGAGTAAAGTGTTCCAAAACCCAGGGAAAAAACAAGAAAACCAATTAGAAGAACCCCGAAACCCCTACCCATATCTAACCTCTCCACAATTTTCACAAAATTTATGTAAAAACTAGTATATATATCGGAAATTTGGGAGGCGTCGTTGATGTTTTTTATCTCCTCGTTTTGGAGGGGGTCCCCAAATTACAGTATCTAAACATCTGTCTCCTTTATGAGGTGCACTATCTTCGCAGCGTATTCCTCGGGATTCCTCTTCATCAGTTACCGGCGATGGATTCGAAGTCTGCATCTTTTTAACATTTTTTGATGGTTGCATGGATTCTTCTTAAATCTGGTTGAATGATAAGAATACTAAAAATTAGGGAAAAAGGCGAAAATCCTTACAATATTTGAAGCGGCAAGAAAAAACTTACATAGATTCTGTGAACTTATCGCTGTGTACAAACACTACGGGGAAGCTGGGGAGGCTATAAGTATGTATTTCTGCGGTTCACTGAAAAATAGTGTCCACCTGGGGAGCACTAACTTTAATGATACTTGCTGTGGGGCTCACTGCGGCGTTTTCGTTAGGGGTTTCAGATATAGTTTCACCCTATAAACAGTACTGACACTCCTGCCTCCATTTATCTTTTATACACTGAGTATAATTCTTACCCTGAGATACACTATGAGAATAGTGCTGCCCAAGGATGTGAATTAAGGTGTCCTCCCCTTAACCTTTTTTTAAGCTGATGGAAGGTAGATACTTAGATCAGTGTTTTGAGATGAGATGTTCGGTTAAAATTTTTGGCTGGTGGGCGGCTGCTGGGAACATGGTCTTCAAATTTTGGTCTCCGTTTTTCACTTAAATCGTTGTTTTCACCAGAGGAGTCATCTTTTCCTTTATATGGTAAATCCATTTCTTATTCATATAGTTTCTTTGTAAAATTGATTCCTTCTTTGGTATCGAGGATTTATGTATATGTTTCTAAAAAGATGCATAAGCGTTTTCCGAGATGGAGCGTTCAACGGTTGAAAATAAGTACCACCATAAAATTCGCAGATACGCGAAAAATGGGTTTTAAATGAAGCCTTAAATTAAATAAAAGTAAGCCTCTTTTTGGGTTGGAATCGAACAACTCTGCATTCGTCGGCGTGTAAGGGTTCAGTAATGCTTTTAAGCTTGGGATTGGATTGGAAATGCGCGTAATTGGTGAAAATTGCAGAGGTTTCCAAGAATTGGAGGTGTATGGCTCTGGGAAAAATTAGACCCTCCTACATTAAGAGGATTGCAAGGAAATTGGTTGAAAAATATTCAGGTGTCTTCACCAGCGACTTTGACACAAACAAGAAATTAGTTGAAAAGTACACGAATGTAGAGTCAAGGAAGGTTCGAAACAAGATAGCCGGCTACGTGGTAAACCTTGTGCTCAGAAGCCAATATGAATATGTGGCCCCTGAGGAAGAGGAGTTTCCAGAAGACTATGAAGAATACGAAGCCAGAGAAGCTCCAGGGGAAGTAGAAGAGGCTGAGGAAGAGAAAGTAGAAGAGGCTGAGGAAGAGGAGAAGGAAGGGGAAGTGGGGAAGGACGAAGAGGAGGAGGTTGGAAGAGAATAGGATGTTTTGTGGATGGTTTGTGGGGTTTTTGATTTGTTCTTTATGGGTTTTGTGACTTAAAATTGTTTTTTGATTTTTCTTTTTGATGTTTTTATTTTTTGTAGCATCTTGTTTTTCGACGAAAAATGGTAATTCATTGCTGCTCTGCATTTGAAGCACATTATGTAGTGTGAATTTTCTTTTCAGAGCCGGGTTTCGCGAAATGTTTTTATTGATTTGATGGTTGTGTTTGTTGTTGTTTGTGGTTTGTGTTTGTTGGTTTGTTTGTTTAAAGGTTTTGTGGAGGTAGGAATATTCTTCCTTTAGGTGTTTCTGGGCTTGCCAATTCGGTGAATTTTTATGCTTCTGTTTGGCGTTGTCGTGGTTTTTCGGCGCCTGAGGAAGTGGATCTTAAGCCTACTTTGAAGTGTAATTTGAAGTGTAGGATGTGTTTTCAGCGTAAGTTGTCTGATGAGTATCGTAGTAGGATGTATAGGTCTGAGCTTTCTACGGAGAGGTATTTGTCTTTGATTGAGGAGTTGGCGGGTATGGGCACTAGGCGGGTGCATGTGGTGGGTGGTGGGGAGCCTCTTCTTCGGAGGGATATTTTGGAGATTATGTCTGCGGTTAAGAGGTTTGGAATGGAGGGGGTTTTGACTACTAATGGTACGCTTTTTACTGAGGGTTTGATTCGTGAGATTGTTAGGTGTGGTTGGGATGTTGTGATGTTTTCGGTTGATGGTCCGAATGCTGATGTTTATGAGGATATTAGGGGGGTTTCGGGTTCTTTTGATAGGGTTTATTCCTCTATGAAGAGTTTTAGTAGGGTTAGGGCGGAGTTTGGTGTTTGTAAGCCTCTTTTGCATATTCACTGTGTGATATTGAATCTGAACTTTATGGTTATTGATGAGATGATTGATTTGGCTCGTGATGTGGGGGCGAATATTGTAACATTTGACAAGTACTATCCTGAGTATGAGGATTTGATTCTAAGGAAGGAGGATTTGTCCACAACTCTTAGGAATCTTCAGAAGGCGTACCAGAAGGCTCAGAGGTATGGGATATATATTAATGTTGAGGATTTCTTGTCGTTGTGGATGAAGCCTTCGCCAAATACTAGGTGCTATTGGCCTTGGCTTTATGCGGATATAGATCCTAATGGGGATGTTTTGCCCTGCTGTTTTAGTCACGACGTTATGGGGAATATTAAGAAGCACAGTTTTAGGCAGATTTGGGATGGGGAAAAATATAACAATCTTCGAAAAATTTTTAAAAAGAAGGAGTTTCCGGACTTCTGTAAGGATTGCACGCTTTACCCGGGTCTAATTAACCGTGTTCCCCTTGGAAAGGTACTGCACTATTTTAGGCTCGTCTAGAGGCTTTCACTGTTTCTGTTTAATGTAGAAGTCCAGTGATGTGGGTTTTTTGGGCAATGGAAACTCTATTACTGTTATTTTTTTGGTGAGGGGGAGAGCAACATTATATATGGGTGTGTTTGCCACTTCTGCGTACGCGGTTCCCTTGTGGGCGTGGCCGTGGATTACTAAGTCCAGCTGGTTTTTGAGAATGATTTCTTCATATTTTTTGCTTCCCATCTCCGGGTATTGGGAAACCTTTTCCCCAACTAGGGTTTTATAGGTAGGAGCGTAGTGTAGTAGTAGGCACTTGTAGTCTGTTTTAAGCTCGCTTACCAGTTTTGCAGTCTTTTCCCTTCTTTCAGCGTAGATTTTCCATATTTCTGGCATATTTTTTCTCTGCCAAAATGTGGGCCTGTCGAGGGAACCCTTCGAACACACGACGCCCAGAGTTTTCCCCTCCGCCTCTATGATGAATGTTTCCTGTTCAAGAAACTGGATTTTACCTGAAGCTGCTTTTCTTACGTCTTCCCATAAGTCTTCGTACTCTTCGTTTCCAAAAACCGCGATTACTGGGCAATCGACTTTTAGTGCCTTTGTCACCGTTTCTACTTCTTTCACTTGCCCTTTGTATATGGTGTCTCCGGCTAAAACAAACAAATCAATACCTTTGGTATCTATACTGGACAGTGCCTGAATAAATAAATCCAAGTATTTTGGAGAATGAATGTCTGAAACAGCAGCTATCCTCAATTCGTCACGTTCCTAGTGAAAAATTGTTTAAAATCCTTTTTTAGGTTTATTACCATAGTCTAAATAATAGTTCATGATTTGTTGTGGAGCGGTGAATTTTTTGAATTCTAGGGAACGGGTGCTTATTGCTTTGGATCATAGTGTTCCTGATAGAGTGCCCATATACGATATGGGGATTGATGATGCTATTGTGCTTAAGCTTATGGGTAGTGATACATATTCTTGGGAATTGGCTATTGAGTGTCATAAAAAAATTGGTTTGGATATGATTACGGCTTGGCCTGAAACTTTTGCTCTGGAATGGTTTACGGATGAGGTGGGACGAAGAGGATACATTGATGAGTGGGGTAGGAGACGTATTTTTACTGCGGATGGCACAAAATGGTATGCGGGGGGCGTTATAGACTCAGAGGAGACATTTAATTCTTGGAGTTGGCCTGACCCCCATGTTTTTGAGCGCTACGTAAATGTGGAAAAAACATTAAAATATGCGGATGAGCTAGCGGTTATAGGCTTCGTAGGGGGCCCTTTTGAAAGGGCGGCTCTAGGCAGAGGACACAAATCTATACTGGTAGACTTTTACAAGAATCCTAGTTTTGTTAGAAGACATATGAGTAAGGTTGTGGAGTATTGGATTGAAGTGGGAAAAATAGAAATCGATATGGGTATCGACGCAATTATACTTGCTGATGATTACGCCTACAAGGCGGGCACCTTTTTTTCTCCAGAACTATTTAAAAAACATGTTCTGCCCCTACTCAAGAAGGAGATTCACGCTTTCCAGAAAAGGGGGGTAAAGGTGATTCACCACTCCGACGGTTATATTTTGCCACTCATCCCGCACCTTATTAGTGCTGGTGTTGACGGCTTGCAT
The DNA here is from genome assembly GCA_964510585.1 of uncultured archaeon. GTDB lineage: Archaea > Asgardarchaeota > Jordiarchaeia > Jordiarchaeales > Jordiarchaeaceae > Jordiarchaeum. Next base: position 80,907 of record CAZECW010000020.1, read on the forward strand.
TCTCTTGAGCCATCGGCGGGGGTGGATATAGGAGAGGTGAAAAAACTTTATGGTGACAGGCTGGTTTTGGTGGGTAACATTGATTGTGGCTCCCTCCTATCTTTTGGAGAGCCAGAAGAAGTTAAAAGAGTAGTTAGAGAAACCATAGCTAAAGCTGCTCCAAGCGGTGGATACATTCTTAGTTCCAGCAATAGCCTTCATCGAGGAGTCAGAATAGAAAATGTGCTGGCAATGATTGAAGAAGCAAAAAAACACAAGTACTGAAACCCCAAAAATTTCTGCTTCATGATCGGATAAGTGATGTAGATTAATCCCAATTCGATTCTACTCCCTTATTCTGAGATTAGGGATATAGTCCCATAATTGTCCTTTTGGAAATGGAATGGAATGAATACCTATTCCTAAAGATGTTTTTTGGTAAAATTTTTAAGCATCTGGGAAGGGAGTCTAGTTATTAAATCCTAAAAGGGTGATGGATGCTTCCGGAGAGTTTCAAGTATGGGTAATGAAGGTGAAGAAGCGAAAATTGGTGGAGCCTCACCTATGACTCTCCGGTCTGTAGTTTTTGGTAGCTTAGTAGGCATACTTTACATTTTTCTGGCGGTTTATGTGAGCCTCAAGACTGGTGTGGTTTTCATCGGCGGAATGGCTATTATAGGATATATACTGCTTTCTATACGGGGAAGATATAAACCAAAGGAAAACATGGTGTTGAGCTCCATAGTAGATGCCACGGTGTGCGTCTCCGCAGGTGTGGTGGCAGGCCTGCCAGCGCTGGTGATATTTGCGGGTAGAACTGCCTTTTTCACGCCAATAACTTTTGAACTCATTATTACTATATCGGTTTTCGCTGGAGTTCTGGGGGTGTTTCTACTACTTCCCTTTAGAGAGGAATTTTTGAAAATGCCCTGGCCCCAAGTGGTGCCGGTCTACAAGACTATTGAGAGTCTGGGGGCGGATGTTTCCTCCAAGAATAAACTTTTAAAATGGATGGGGGGCTCCATAGCCTACATTGGTGGAGTGTTGGGTGCCGGTTACGCCTTTCGTAGTGACTTAACAGTTCTACCTCCCACTGAAACTTTACCCAACTGGTGGACGAGACTAGTAACTTTTACCAAAACCTGGAACCCTCCCCTGTACACTAATCTGAGTTATTTACAGAGCTTTTACCAGTTTGTGGGGCAGACAATGTCTCCTAGTCCTTTACCCAGCTTTATGGGGATATCTAATTCTCCCCTAATTGCGAGCATAGGATACTTTGTGGGCTGGAAAAGGGCTGGTATGGTTTTTTTGGGGGGTGTTTACTCCGTGCTTGTGTGGGCAATTTTTGAAAACCAATTCCCTGAATTGGGGCGCTTCGTGGATTATGGCAGCCACATGAATTTGCCCCAAATATTTTATCTTGCAATGGGAGTACTAATCGCATTCCTAGCTTTTGGGTTTCTTAAGGGCATTAAGGACTGGTGGGATAACCGCAGAAAAATCAAAGCCTTAGAGGCACATATCAGAGCCCAGAGCCAAGGCCAGAAGAATCAACAAAAACTGGACACCAAAAAATCCAAGCTAGCGCCCGACATGGTTTCTGTGGAGGCTCCGAGGCAACTAAAAATTTCAGGCTCACTAGTAAAAGAATGGCTCCGCTTGGCGGTTACAAAGTACAAATCGGTTTTGATTGTCTTGGCAATTTTCTTTGTTGGGTGCAGTCTACTTTTTTATGTTTTTGAGCCATTCTATAACGTTAAAATCAACCCCCTATTCACACTTTTAAGCACACCCGCACTTCTTTTGTCAAGTTGGTGGAGCGCTTTGACCCTGAGCGAAACTGGATTTCTAACTGGATTTTTAACAGACTTACTCGCTGTTCCCGCCATCTTAGGTTTTGACATAAATTTTCCCAGCCTAATAGTTTTCTTCACATTGATGACAGTTATGCAATCGTCAGCCTTAAGAGTCATAGGCTGGCTCAAAGTGGGACGAGAATTAAAAGTCAAAGATAGAACAGTCCTACTATCAGTACTCTACGGGGTAATTTTCGGTGCAGTTGTAGGAAGCGCCATCGTCTATTTACTCTATCAAACCTACGGATTCGGCAACTCCTACTTTCCAGCACCCACCGCAACAATTACAGGAATATTCTTCCTATCCATACTACAATTTAAGCAATGGGTTCTTCCATCTAGCACTATCATCCCAACTCAGGCTCTCACCACCCTTCAAATATATGAGCAACTGTACCACTATGCTTTCCAACCCTATTCACTTCACTATCGCGAAATATTCTTCATAGCCGGCCTAATAGTGGGATTAGCCCTATGCAAATTTGACTTGTCACCAATCTCATTTCTAGTAGGAGTACTCATACCTCCGGCTTACAGCTTCTCAATAATGTTCGGCGGAGGTCTAAACTACTACGTTTACAGGAAAAACAAAGACAACCTTGAAAAATATCAGGAAAAGGACTCTGGATACCAAGTATCTCTAAGCGGCGTCAGCGCCGGCGAAGGCCTAATCTACTTAGTATGGATAATGATCACAACCCTAATTATGCTACTAGGAATTTGATACATAAAATTGTGAAAAAGTTAGGAAAGCTCAAAAAACGGGTCTTTCATAAAACTCTGATTTAGAGCCATGCCATACCTGAACAGAGCGGAAACCGATAAATTAACGTCGCCTAATAAATTTCACAGGTGAAAGGTGTTTAATCACCTTCTGCCTTCTCTACTTTAAGTTCGGGTAGTATCAGTGATATGTCTTTTAAAACTAGGTCGGCTCCTGCTGACTTTAGTTCTTCAACAGTGTGCCCTGACGATAGAACCCCTATAGCCTTCACGCCAGCACTTCGCGCAGAAGAAATATCGTATGGATGGTCACCGACCACAATGGCTTCCTCGGCAGTAACTCCCAGTAGTGAGAGGGTTTTAATTAAGTGTTCTGGGTCGGGTTTGGGTCTTGTGGTGTCATCCCTTGCTACAACCACATCGAAAATGGTGTTCATACCTAAGCGTTTTAGGAGTGATGAAACAACTGAGTTCTTGTTAAGGGTGAAAACGCCGATTTTGAATCCTTTACTTTTGAGCTTTTGAAGCACTTCTATTGCTCCGGGGATGAGTGAAGTTTTACTGGCGGCCTCTATCTCATATTTTTCAACAGCTTCATCAACTTCCTCCAACATTTTCTCAATGATAAATTTCTGGCTGTCCCGCGACTGAATAAAGGAAATAGCCTTCCCGACCATTTTAAGTATCGGCTGGTCCAGTGAAAGCATGGATTCCGGAACCCCATATTTTACGAGAATTCCTATAACCTCTCTACGGGCGGAAATTACGTCAATTTTGAAGTAAACTATGGTGCCGTCCCAATCAAAAATGAATGCCTTTTTTCCCTTTAGTAAACCGTTGAGACTACCATTAATCAATAAGATAACACCCATGAGAAACTATTAGAATCCATATTCTGAATGAACCTAGGCATCTTTAAATTTTTGGATTAGCAAACCATTAAAGAGACTTTAATCTAGAAGGGCATCAAACAAAAAGGTAAACTATAATTTATCACTTAAAAGAATATCCCTTAGAAATTTCTACGTTTAAGCTCCTTTTATACTCCAACATATAAGAGGCAAAAAGACGGTTTCATCAACATAAAAGAAGAAAAGTTACCCTCCCCCACTCATTCTTCTTTGAATTTGTTTAGAATTTGATAAAGCCGATCGTATCCTACCGCCCCTAAAACCCGCTCCACAGGCTTACCGTCCCTAAAAATGATGAATGTAGGAACCGCAGTGATACCAAAGGATCTAGCAATTTCGGGTTCCTCATCAACATCTATTTTGCCAAATACTATTTTGCCAGCAAAATCTCTGGCTAAACGCTCAAAAATGGGCGCCATCATACGGCATGGTCCACACCACTGAGCTGAGTAGTCAATTATTACTGGAACCTTCGAGTTTTTTATGCTGTCCGCAAATTTTGCTGAGTCCATGTGTATTACTCCCACGGGGATTTGGGAATTGGACTGCTGTTCCATAAGCTTCTTGAGCTTCTTTTCACGGATCTTTTTCAGTTCGGGGTCATCTTCCAAGACTTTCCCTCCAAATACCAGTATCTAATAATGTTCCACTATTCATAATAAACTTAATGATTTTAAGCATATCTTATGGGCGATGGTTACTAGAACAAATTCCCTACAGGTAAAGCTCCTTTTAGCAAATGTGGAGAATGTTAATGTTACATCGCTTTTCCAAGAGCTAGATGTATATTTTTAGTTTGAAAGTCTAATTTTTGTTTCCTTCATTTTGCTTATTGTTATCCAGTTTTTTTCCATCCTTCTTCTAGGAAGTATACCATCTTTTCGTACCACTGGTCTAAAGCCGCTCTCACCATTTTTTTAACTTCTGAAGAGGGAGCTGCTTCGTACTCGTAATAGTAGCCTCCCCTAGGTATGCTCCTCGTTCTTCTGGTTGCCAAGCCTTTGCTCATTAAGTTCGTCAAGGATCTCTGTATAGTGCTTCTATTCCTCCGCAGTTTATCAGCAATTTCTTGTACCTGCATGGGTCGTTCCAAAATAGTAAAGTAGGTTTTTACTTCTAATTCTCTGATCCCTAAGGCACACTTAATTATGTCTGCGGCTTCCAGTTTGCCTGCCGCTATCTGCGCCCTCATCTCTTCCATCAATTTGTCACCGTTTAAGGTGAAATTTGATTCTTTAATAAATGTTGTGCGATTAAATGGAACAACTATGAACACTCGCACACTACTAGCACAGCAACTAAAAACAGATTATTTACAGGTATGCGGCAAGAATTGTTGATGGTAACCTTGGATTCTAAGTTGTTCCCTTTACATAACTATTCCTTTTTTCGACTCCATTTATCATAGCCGTAATCTTCTGAATTAAATGGGAAATTCTTGAAAAATTCAATGCGTGGAAGACATTGTTTTCAAAATAGGACGTGGGCAGCATCTAAAAGGCTAAAAGGTCTGCCTTTTCTTTTTTTTGGGACTCAAATAGGTATTAAGAAGAATTTTCAAAATTTGGCTTCTTTTGAAAAAAGGATTATTGCTAGGTAACAGCTTTTTTGGTTTAATATCTGAAATTTTGTTATTATTGATTCGCTCACACATCTGGTAATGGCTTGTAACTAGGAGGGAGTCTTCCATTTTTTAGATGGATTTAATCTGTTTTTATGTATTTTTTGAGTTCCTTATCAGGAAGGCCTAGGGCGTAGAGTATGCTTAGTAGATTCTTTTGTGCGATGACACCGTCAGCTACTTGTTTGAGGACCTTTTTTGCGTTGAACGCGATGCCCAGTCCCGCATTTGTTAACATAAACTGATCGTTGCTTCCGTCTCCAACGGCTACTATTTCGTCCTTTGATATTTCTTCTATTTCAGATATCCAGTTTATTATTTCCGCCTTCTTTTTCCCGTCGATTATGGGCTCTTCCACTTCCCCGGTTAGGACTCCGTTCTTAATAATTAATTTGTTGCCAAAGGCATAATCAAGTCCCAGTTTTTCCTTCAATCTGTCGGTGAAATAGGTGAATCCACCGCTGATAAGCGCAATCTTGTAACCCATGGATTTTAAGGATCTTATTAACTCCTCAGCACCCGGTGTTAAATGCATATTATTTGCTATTTCTTCAAGATATTTTACTTCTAGGCCCGCTAAGAGTTTAACCCGTTTGCGCAATGCTTCTACAAAATCTATTTCTCCGTTCATAGCCTGCTGGGTTATCTCTCTAACCTGTTCCCCCACTCCAGCAATTTTTGCTATTTCATCAATGGTTTCTTCATCCACCAATGTGGAATCCATGTCAAAAACTATGAGCTTTTTAGATTTTTGATAAACGTTTTCTCTCTGGATAATTGAACTTACTCCCAGAGTTTCGCACAGATTTTGAAGCTCTATCCTAACTTTTTCTAGGGGAATTTTTAGGTCGCTAAGATCTACTAGCATCTCCATGGCGATCATCTCGCCCCTAGCAATCATGCGAATCTTCTCAATGTTGATATTATAGTTTCCTAGCAGAGTGGAAACCTTTGCGACTATGCCTGGTCTGTCTTTTCCCAGAATGGTGATAAGAGCCAGTTCCTTTTCCGATTTTCTTCTCCCCTCTACGTAGGGCTCCACGCTCACCTGCAAACCGGCTTCTTCTCCCTTCTTCACCAAACGTCTCTTTAGTTCTTCGCTGGAAATAGTTGATGAACTAATGTCCACAATCATAAACATGGCGAATAAGCCTCTAAGCACAGTTTCCTCAACATCAACAATATTAGCGTCCACACTTGCAATAACGTTGGTTAATTCAGAAACCAAACCGGGTCTATCCCGCCCTATTGCAGTAACGGTGACTAATTTTGTTGGACTGGACAATTTTTATCCTCCAAACATTATATGAGAGAATGAAAAATAACGAACCTAGAGATGCTAGTATTATTTAACAGCAAAAGAAGTAACGCATAAAAAGATTTCTAAAAAATTCTCAAGCTACCAGAAGAATTTGTTCTTTTCAATACCTGTGGCGGTAATCTCCTTAATTGTGGAAACCTAGATTTTTGGTAGATTACTCTAGCTTTAATTAATTCTGCAATGTGGAATAAAAAAATTGCAGTCGCTGGTTGTGCGGTAACCTATGCTTTGTGGATTGTATGCAACTTTTTTCGGGATAGCTTATCATGATATCTAACTGCTTTTTTACAGTGTGATTATTTTTTTAAATGTAATTTATCTTTTTGTTTATGTTTTTCTCATTTTTATGAGAAGAATTTTATTTTTGAATAATTTTTAGGTAGTAACACATATATAGGTATGACCATATTGAATGATAAAATTGTATAATTGCATTTTTGGAGGCGGTAAAAATAGAGGTGAGCAACACTACACTGGAGGCCCTAAAAAATTTCGGCCTATCCGAATATGAGTCTAGGGCTTATATTGCCCTAGTGTCTCTAGGTGTTGCCACTGCGAAGAAGGTGTGTGAAGTAGCTAATATACCGCATCCCAGAGCCTACGATACCCTTGCAGCTCTGGAAGAGAAGGGACTAGTTGAGGTCCAGCAGTGTAGACCAAAACTCTATAAAGCTGTACCGCCGCGAACTGCTTTTAGAAGACTGGAAAAAGCTCTTGCTAGAGACAAGGAAATCGCCATAGGAGAACTAAGCGATGTCTACGGAGTGCAAAAGTCAAAACAGGAATTGTGGACTATGCACGGAAAACAAAACGTCGTCAACAAAATAGAAGAGATGCTGATGGGTGCGGAAAAATATGCCATGCTTTCCTTCCCCAAAGACCTTCTATTAGAGATAGAAAAGACACTCAAGTCCGTAGCTGAAAGGGGCATAGAGCTCAAGATTTGGTCCTGTACTGAGGACGGCTCAAAATTTGTTCTTCCATTTAGCGGAAATATTGAAATGGTTACGGACAACCAAGTTTATGCAAATCTTCTTGTTGTTGATGGAAACGAGGCTCTACTTTCCTCCGGCTGCGTTGAAGGTTACAGAGGACCATGGATTGGAATATGGACAAATGAGCCCAGCTTCGTCAAATTAATTAGCATGTTCTTCAAAAAACTCTGGAAAGAGAAAAAACTCGAAGAAGAAAGAGAAATCCTGGTAAGCAATCTTATGCGTCTCAAACACACCTAACAAACCCGCAAAAACAAAAACTCTTCCCTTTCCTGAACCAGAAGCTTTCAAATAATAAATCGAGAAAAAATGCATTTTTTCCTAAACATTTTAGCACGCGAATCGGAGCCCTTTTGAATTTTAATCTAAGATACACAATGTTGTGACGATTAAGTTTTTATTTTTCCTCTTCATTATCTATAATAATTTGTTCTAAAAAAGGAGAGAAATGTTTTTGATTGATGAGCAAATTTTGGGAGTCGCCAAATTAATAAAAGATTCCAAAAGAGTGGTTGTTTTAACTGGCGCGGGCATATCAGTTGAATCTGGGATACCTGATTTTAGGGGCCCAGACGGTCTCTGGAAAAAGTTTGATCCCAACAAGGTAGGCACTATTACCTCTTTCCTCTCAAATCCTGAAGACTGGTGGAAGATGGCCCAAGAAATAGCTCCAGTGCTTCTCAACGCTAAACCTAACCCTGGGCATTATGCTCTAGCCGAAATGGAAAAAATGGGCAAGGTAGAAGCAATAATAACGCAAAACATCGATGGTCTACACCAAAAGGCAGGTAGCAAAAACGTAATAGAAGTACATGGCAACGTTCGAAGCGCATCCTGCATACAGTGCAAAAAGAAATACGGAATAGACTACGTGATTTCAGAAGTAGGAAAAGGAAACTTTATGCCAAGATGCACAGACTGCGGTGGAGTGGTAAAAGTTGACGTGGTAATGTTTGGAGAAATGCTACCCGAAGAAGCAATATCCGAAGCCTACAGGCTGGCACAAGAATGCGATCTACTCATAGTTGTAGGTTCCTCCCTAGTGGTTTACCCAGTAGCAGCCCTACCAGGAATGGCGCTTAATAGAGGAGCAAAAACTGTAATCATAAATGAGGAAAAAACCGGTTATACAAGATACGCTGACTACCACATCTACGGGAAAGCAGGAGAAATACTACCCAAAATAGTTGAAACCCTGAAAAAAATTTAACACAGGCAACAAAAGCCTCGAAACAGATTCACAAATAATCCAATTAATTTGAGCTTGCAAAAATAGAAAATGCCAAATTAAAGAAGGAAAAACAAGAATAATAAATACAACTGGTACCTTACCCTTTTAAATAAGAAAGCTTAATAATTACTAGTGGCTTTTAAATAAAATTAAAAGTAGGGTAAAAGTTGGGAGTGAAAATATGGTTTCATTTCTCGAAATAATAATCTATCTAGTACCAATAGCGATAGGAACATTGATGGCGGTGATTGGTGATAGGCTAAAACTGTACAAGCTACCTGAATCAAAAGTGAAACTCAAACGAGATGCTCCAGTAACTAAAGTTAAAGGTGTAGGAGAAGAAACCGCCAAAACTCTGCAGAAATACAAAATCAACACTGTAGAAGACCTGGTGAAAGCTGACAAGAAAAAATTAGCTAAAGTCAAAGGGGTGGACAAGAGGACAGTCAAAAAACTGGTAAAATTCGCTCTAAAACAAATGATGGAGGACTAAAAAATGCAAAAATATACACATGTAGTGGTGGGCGCAACAGCTGGCGCCATAGTAGCAGTGCTTTTAGGATGGAGTGGTGGGTTGGCGGCTCAATTTAACGCCGCTGCATTGCAACTAGTCAAGTGGGGGTCATTAAATACTGTGATAAGCGCAGCAAACCAGCAGCTACCTCCAATACTCACAGGAGCCGCTTTTGGAATCCTGCCAGATCTCGACCAACTGCTAAAAGGCCAACGTATAGGACATAGAAGTGGGCTATTCCACAGTGTACTAACCCTAATATGGTTGCCTCTACTAATAGGGATATTTGCACCAACACTATTTGCACTATCAGCTGCTGGTATCTTCAGCCACTGGTTTATTGACTCTTTTAATCCCACGGGCGTCCGTACATTCCCATACGTTCTTCCCCGTAAAAATGAATCTTTAAAAGATTTTATTTGGAATCATCAGAGAGATTTACGTATTGCCACCATTCATTATGACAACCACTGGCTCAATCTTGCACTTTGTGGAGTCTGCTTTGTAATTATTTGGCTGCTTTCAGGTCAGATGCCGGCCTGGAATATACTAGCTCTACCGTTCTAGAAGTCCCCTCTTTAAAAGAATCTTTCCTTTTTTTGAATACCTTTTTTGGTTTGTAAAGCATGGGTTTCTTCTGCATTTATATAGACTTAAAAAAACAGTTTCGAATGGAGGGCAGCCAGTCTTTTCAAGGGTAAATCTCCTTTTAGGGAAGTTATGAGGGAACTCCTTTTGAGAAAAAGGGGATGGGGTACAATTGTGTTTATATAGTAGGATAAAAAGCCAAAAAAGGTCAGCCGAATATGCCTAAAAGAGGTTTCACCATAAAATTTACGCTTTTTTTATGCCTTTCTTTTACCTTTTATTCGTACTATTCCGCGGGTTTCCAATGCGCGCAGGGTTTCGTACACCCATTGCCAAGTTACGTCGAAGCCCGCGTTTTTAAGTCCCTCCTGTAATTCTGCTACTGTTAGGTCTTGGTCTAGGTTTCTGAGCATTAGACGTGCTGCTCTGCTCCATACTCCGGACTTGTTTAACACATTTTCGGGTGTTAGTGGTGGAATAAGCTCATATATTAGTGATTTTTGGTAGGCTTCGAATTCCTCTTCAGTTAATTCTGCTTCAACTTCTTTGGCTTCTTCTACCGCTTTTTCTTTTACAACCATTTTTTCTATGGGAGCCTTCATCACTTCAGCTCTTGGTATGGGTTTTTCTATTTTGACTTTTGGCATTTCTGCGGGTGGGACGATTGTTGCGGTCTGTGCGAATTCGTCGAATTTGCTTCCGTATCTTTTGATGAGGCCTGATAGCATAACTAGGGTTAAGCCTACCCGCTGTTGAGTTTGCACCGCCATTAGCATTTGTTGCGAGGCGCGTATCACTATTACAGATTCGTTTTCCGCTGCCAGTGTAATGTTTGACCCGACAGTTAGTCCCGGAAAGCTTGGTTTAAACATCATGAGCTTCTGCTCAACATCCTTGGTTAAATCTGAGTAGAGCATCTCTCCCTTCATTGTGAGTAGAGCAAGCCCCCTATCAGTTATTGCTCCAAATGATCGTAATTCACTCTTCAATTTATCCAGAAACTCCGCGTCTCCAGACATTTATTTTTACTCCTCTAAACTTTATGATAAATGCAGATTCTAAATGTTATCCTTATAATAAAATTGATTGTTTTACTTTATTATTAAGAATTCCCAATTAAATAGTTTTTTAATGATGCACTATAGATTTTTCTGGTTCTAACCCCTTATTTTGAGGTTTTAAATTGGAAAAGAAGACATGTAAACGCTTCTTTTGAAGGAGAAATCAAATGAATCTACTCCACGTCGCTGTGTGATGGGCATAAACTAAGAGAAAGTATGCGTATATCTGCTTCTTCGCCTCCTCCTTATCGGAGGGGATCTTTCCACTGAAGTTAAAAGAGCTTTTCCACTTTTTTCCGGGCGGTTTCTCCTCTTCCTAGTGCTTCATGTGCACGTGCAAGGTGGCCGGCAGCGAGTGCGGCGATGAGGGATACTTCTCCAGCGAGTGCTGCTGAACAGGCGATTTCGGCAAATTTTTTGGCGAGGGTTCCTGGAGGTTTTCCTTTCATAAAGCCTCCGCCGCAGTCCATTATGGAGAGTGCTTCTTGCATCTGGCTTAGCCACATTCCTCCTCCTATAGTTCCACAGATCATTGAAGGGAGCGTTAGGGATATGTACAAGTCGCCATCATTGATTTCTTCGGCTGTGACTATTCCCATGCTTGATTCACCTATGTGGGCAGCGTCTTGCCCAGTGGCGATCCATATAGCGGCGATTATGTTTGCTGCATGGGAATTAAACCCGTACGAGGCTGCTTGACCGCTGCCCACATATATTTTACGGTAAACTACTTCAACCATCTTTTGGGCGGTGGTTTTTAGGGTTTCCTTTATGTATTCCTTTTTTAGTATGGCTTCGGATTGGACTGTTTTTCCTCTTCCTAGGATGAAGTTTAGGGCTGTTGGCTTTTTGTCGACGCACATGTTCCCGCTGAGCGCTATGGTTTCTGCCCAGGGAAGATTTTCTTGAATAAAATTACATACTGCTTCAGATGCGCTGGTTACCATATTCATTCCCATAGCGTCGGCAGTGTCTGCCAGAAGTCTGAGGAAAACGTTTCTCCCAATTATCCAGGGCTGGAAATCTAGAAGTTTTAGAAAGGGATCTTGGCCTTTAAAAACTTCGCGTATTTTTTCGAAGTTGTCTTTCACCCAGTTTACAAGTTTAACTGCGTGTTCGGTGTCTGGAACTAAAATGCATGGTGCCCTAGTGATGGCACTTTTTAATACTCTTGCCTTGGCTCCGCCACTTGCCGTTATGATGCTGCATCCTCTATTAACGCTTGCTACAAGAGCTCCCTCGGTTGTGGCTAGTGGTATTAGGTATTCGCCATCTGCTATTTCTCCTTTCACCTTTAGTGGGCCAGCGATTCCTAAGGGTATTTGTTGGACTCCTATGGGAGCCTCTATGTTTCTTGATGCTGTCTGTTTCATATCTATGGAGTAAGATCCGATATGTTTGAGCTCTTTTCCGATTATTTTCTCTATAGCTTTTCTTCTAATGGTTGTTGCTGTTTCTATATCGGTGTATTTCTCGACTTGGTAGAATTTGATTTCTCCCCTGACTACCTTTTCGATCAGTTCCTCATGGGTAATTTTTTCTTGAGCCATTTTTCTACTCACTTCCTCCTTCTCTTTTTTCAATTTCTACTATTCCCTTTTCGCTATCGACGATTACCCTGTCACCATCTTCTATAACTGTGAGGGGATCCTTTTCTAGTCTGTGTACGAGGGGGATTTCTCCGATAACTGCTCCCACAAGTGTTACGGTGTCGGATGCCCTTTGAATAATCGCTTTGGGAGCTAAACCCCTATTTGCGAGGTTAATCAGCACATATGAGCCAACGGTTGACCCAATTCCGGTACTGAATACTAATATTTTTCCTTTGATGCTTTTTCCCTCCAATTCATGTCCTTTTTGGATAACCTTCCCCGTGTTGGGATCTATGAATCCTAGAAAGGATATGGGCATCTGGGTCACGAGTGCCTCTCCCTCCACTCTGGGATTTTTTAAACCTCTCAGCCCCTCTCCTCTTAGTACTATCTTCATTATACCTTGCCTCCCATAGCTACTTTTAAACAGTCTTCTAGGGGTAACGATGCAGATTCTATTTTACTCATTGTTGGAAGGTAATGTGCTGCTTTAATGGAATCAGTTAGAGCTAAGTCGAATCCAGGAATGGGGCATACCACGGGGCAGGTGTCGCAGAAAATTTTGCCTCCCATGCTCTCAATTTTTTGGACGTATCCCATAGATTCCGCCATCAACTTAACAGGTCTGGAAGTAAAAATCCAAAGCTTGGTTTTGTTTGAAACTGGGGACACAAGTATTTCGGAAATCTTTTTGAGGATGCTTATTGAAGCATGGGGGCACCCAACCATGACAATATCTGGTTGTGATGTTGGAGTAAAATCTTCTCTGAGAGCCTTCAACTTTTTCTGGTCAAATATTACTTTTTCCAGACGTTCTTTCTCGAATTTTCTTTCTTCATAATTGCGAATGTGGAATAGTGGTACAGAGCCCGATGCCGCCATAGCTGCTGAGAGCTGTTTGGCTTGCTGCAAGTCTATACTTGGAATCTTATGTAAAAGTGGAATTTTTGAGCCGAAGCTCTCCCCAATGCTATATCCCAACAAGCCATAATCCGTGGTATTGTTGAGTTCTGCCTCCACTTCCACAAGTATTTCGGGCACTCTGTTCTCTGGTAAGTGTATCCCATACTCTGGTGTTTTCCCAACTATTGCTGAGGCTAGGGCGGAAAGTCCGCTTTCCCTATTTGTATAGACTCCAAAAAAGGAGTTCATGAAGGTTACTGCTGAGGACTCTGAGAAAGATATGTGGTCTCCAGGCTTTGCAACATTTCCCAATTCGTAGGGTATGCAGCTGCATAAGTCAAGGATGCCCATGGATTTGTAAATTTTTATTATTTCGCCCTGTTTTTGGGCGAAATCTTCTGTTACACCCATCTCTCTCCATCTGTCTAGATCCATCCCGCTCGGGTTGAGGGTAGACGCCACCAAGGTTTTGGTTTTGCTTTTCCCGAATTTCTCCAGAACTTCAACTAGCGCATCTCCACCAGTTTTGTATGAGACCCCCGATATGTGGGCGGACTCGATTTTTATTAGTTTTTCTGCTTTGAAGAAATCTCCCAAGGCGCAAAGTATTTTCATGGCAAGCCTTTGCGCCTCGCCGTACTCTCCTTGAAGGATTTTCTCTTCTTCCCTATTGAGAAACATAATCTTCAACCCTTATGGTTTCTTCCCCAATGATTTTTACAGGGGTAAAGTGAGACCTATCCTTATCAAATGGTATTGTGGCGTCGACTCCAACCTTGGTTGTTTCTCGGGTCACTTGGTTTGCCGAAGGATCAAGCGATGAACCTTTATCCTTTCTTAAAATGAGATTTTTTGATGCTTGGAATCTTGTGGCAATGGCGTACTCAACGCAGTTCAAATCGTAAATGTCTATGTCCTCGTCCACCACGACTACGTGCTTCATAGATTTATGGGCTCTAAATGCTGCTTCTATCGCGTTCATTCCGTCTTCAGGCTTCTTTTTACGGATTTGCACTATTCCGTGGAGCCAGGAGCATCCCCCGGGAGTTATTAACACATTTTTGCATTCACAAACCTTCTTCACTTCGTTGTAAATGGCAGTCTCTCTCGGCAGGCTCATGAGAAGCTTGTGGTCAAGTCCCCCCGGGAGCAGAGCCTGATATATGGGATTCTTAGCATGGGTAAAATGCCTGATTTCAATTACTGGCTGCTTCCTGATAATATCATAGGTACCAGTCAAATCCAGGAAGGGTCCCTCATCCACCAACTCATTAATTATTCTTCCTTCTAGCACTATCTCCGAATTTTCTGGCACCTCTAAATCCACTTTTTTACACTTAACCAGCTTTAGTTCTCTTAAACTATTGGCTATTTCCAACTCGTCCACAGTTATGTCTAGGGATGTGGCTGCCGCTAGCAAAAATGAGGGATGATTGCCAATGCAAATTGCAACATCCATTTCTCCACCAGCTCTCTTTAGATAAACATCCGCGTCTCTCTCCTCCACCAGTCTTACAGCAAACCTTTTGTCATCTAACTTCATGAGTCTGTGAATAGAGGCATTTCTCCCAAACTCGGGGTCTCGAAGTATAAGCACTCCCGAGGTAACGTAGGGACCTCCGTCTCCTGCAGTGTGAGTGAGTATGGGTAGATTGTTCAAATTAACTGTTTCCGTTACTTCCTGACACCGTCCACTCTTAACTATTTCTGGTTCGCTCCTTTTTTCAAAAGCTTCAGCTAATCGTGATAGTAGCTCTTCCCTTCTCACTTTTAAAGAAAAGGCTAAGAGGTCTCTGCTGGAACAAATATTTCCAGCTATCTTGTAAGGTGTGTCCTCCACCAGGTTAAATAGAACTGGCCTTCCATCCAGTTTTTTCAAAAGTGCGGGAATATTGGTTATGGGCACACTTTTGTTAATCTCAACTATCATGTTACGAGACTTGAGATCCTCGAGGAAATCTCTCAAAAATGACAGGCTCCTTACCACTTGTTACCCGTTATAGAAAGTAATGTGACATTTAATCTTTTTGATTTTCCGCAGAAAGGAAACGACCAATTAAAAGTAGAGCTACTTCAAGATTTTCTGTGGCTAGTTCAGTTTCTTTTCAGCCCTTTTTAAAACTGGGCGGAATTTGTATGCATAATAAATTATTCCATCCCTTCCATCTTCATTTATCTTTCTGATAACAGCCTCCACATCCATTCCAATGTCTATATTGTCAGGCCTACAGTCTGTAAGCTGTGTAGTAAGATGCGTCCCATCCTCCAATTGCACCAAGGCAATAATGTAGGGTTTAAATATTTCAAAATTGGCCGGCGCAGTATACATAACCGTGTATGTTACGATTTTTCCCCTCTTGGGCAAATTAACTTTTATCATATCATCCGAACCGCAGCTAGGGCATATATCCCTGGGTGGAAAGCAAACCTTTCCGCAATGGACGCACTTTTTACCCTCTAACCTGTAACGTTGAGGGAGTTCTCTCCAAAACTTTGAAACCTGCATTTTTCTATCCCTGCCTAAACCCTGAGAATGTGTACGTAGGATGAGGCGCCAAAACCACTTATATTATTTGTAAGTCCTATTTCAGCGCCAGGTACCTGTCTGGCTCCAGCCTCTCCACGAAGCTGCAGTACAATCTCAGCCATTTGGTAAACTCCTGTGGCTCCAATTGGGTGTCCCCTCGCCTTTAATCCTCCAGAGGGATTCACGGGCAAAGTTCCATCTAAAGCAATTAGTCCCTCATCAACTATTTGGCCCGCGGCACCTTTTTCTACAAAGCCCAAATCCTCAATCGACAAAAACGCAGTTATTGAAAAGGCATCATGTAACTCTACCACGTCCACCTCGTCCGGCGTAATTCCCGCCATCCTGTAAGCTTCTCTCGCCGCATCCCGGGTAGCTTTAAGTGAGAGGAAGTCCTCTCTGGTGTGAAATATGAAGTTGTCCATGCCATGTCCCGCACCTATAATCTCCACGGGTTTGGAGGTAAAGTTTTTTGCGTATTCCTTCGGACACAGAACTAGGGCTGCTGCTCCATCGCCCAAGGGCGCACAGTCCATAAGGTGTATTGGATCCGCCACCGGATTTGAGTTCATTGCTTTATCCAGAGATGTTTTAAATGGAAACTGGGCATAGGGATTTTTTGAGGCGTTATCATGCATCTGTACCGAGAATTTTGCGAAGGGCTCCCTGTCTACACCGAATGTGTTCATGTAAAGCCTCATTACCATAGCGTTGATTCCCACCAAGGAGAGGCCGAGGAAGGCTTCATACTCCTGGTCAGTTACCGTTGAAATAATCGAGGTAGCATCGTTTGCAGTAGTATCCATCATTTTTTCCACCCCTCCTACAATCACAAAATCGTGTACCCCTGAAGCTACAGCCTTGTATCCATTGTAAATAGCTGCGGCGCCAGATCCACATCCCTCCTCAATTCTCGTTGCTGGAATCCCATTTAGACCCGCAAAATCCGATAATAGGGCAGCGATATTCTCCTGATTATTGAACTGTCCTGCAGACATGTTGCCAACATAGAGCGCTTCGATCTTAGGGTTCCCCGCGTCTTCGAGAGCTCCTCTAACTGCCCTTGAAAATAGGGAACGTAAAGATTCACTGAATAGATGACCAACTTTAGTTAGTCCTACTCCTATAACTGCAACTTCTCTCATAAACTATTTACCCTCCATTAATTACCTTTTAGTTTCTAAGCCGATTATCATTTTTCGCCATTTAGCGTAACAAGCATAACCCACATATTCCTTCCTTTCTATGTAATCTTGAACTGTGGGGGCTAATTCACGTTTATTTTCAATAGCATCTAGGGCTGTGATGTGGAATGCATCGCTCCCCGCCCCAGAGCCATATGAAACCACAAATATATTATCTCCCGGTTTGGCAGCCTCCAAAACTGCTGATAAACCTAGGGGAATGCAACCCGAATAAGTGTTACCTATTCTACCCACCAGCATTCCCACCCTTGTCTGCTCCGATGTGAACCCCAATTCCCTTGCCGCCTTTTCTGGAAATTTCCCGTTGGGTTGGTGAAATATGGCGTACTGAAAATCTTTGGGCTTCATTCCTAACTCTTGCATTAATTGTTGTCCCGCATTTATTATGTGGTGGAAATATGATTGTCCTGTAAATACTCCCCCATGTTTGGGGTAGGGTTGTTCGGAGCGCCGCCAAAAATCAGGTGTATCTGTGACGTAGGAAGTTGAGGCATTGATAGCGGCAGCAGCGTTACTATCTAGTTTACCTATGATAAAGGCGGCTCCTCCCGCCGCGGCAGCGTATTCTAAATCGTCGCCGGGAGCGCTTTGGGCTACATCTGCACCTATGGCCATGCCGTACTTTATCATGCCCGAGGATACTAACCCCATGCAGAACTGTATGCCTTCGGTGCCTGCCTTGCAAGCGAACTCTAAATCCGCCGCCAATATGTTTGGTGTGGCCCCTATAACTTCGGCTACGGTGCAACCAGTAGGCTTGACAGCGTAGGGTGGGGATTCGGATCCTGAGAGAACTGCCCCGATTTCCTTGGGTTCTATTTGTGCTCTTTTTAAAGCATTTTGAGCAGCCTCTATGGCGATTGTGATTGTGTCTTCATCGGGGCCTGCTACTGCCTTCTCTTCTATTCCCAGTCCTTCAGTGTACCTCTCGGTCTGAGCACCCCATACCTGTGCAATGGTATTTACTTTGATTCTGTACTGGGGTATGTATGCTCCCCAACCGATTATCCCTACTGGTTGGCTTGGTTTCATCAATTTAATTACCTTCAAGAGAAAAGGTGTTAGAAGTCTTAGGAATTAATATGCAGTTAGCAATTCAAGGCTACTTGTAGTGTATTTAAATATTGTGTATCCTCTCAATGTTGAATCGACAATTTTAGCATTTTTCCTCTAATAATTAGAATTTGTGATACGAAACCTGCGATGTGCAAATTTGACTAAAAAGTATATAAATTACCCGATTTCAAAATCGTTATTTAACATAAAAATGTGGAAAAATTGGGCTTTTTTCTTGAAAACAGTTAAGCTTAAAATTCTAGCAGGTTTTAAAAATAGGCTGACCCTAATCTTTCCCCCAATTCGGTTAAAGTACGGAATAATTAGAGGAAAGTGAGTATTCTTGTAATTTTGACGAACTACCCTTAAAGTCCATAAGAAAGAATTAAATGTTTCAAATCTTAGAATCACGAGAAACTTGAAAACCGAATCTATAACTTGTTTAAGGAGAGATAAGCTTGCAATTCAGCCAAGTGGTAGAGGATCTATCAAAGAAAGTTAATCAGGTTCTAGTTTCCTTTTTGGACGGTAAAATTGCAATGGCGCCTTTCTCTTATCATCGAACATACTACTCAAATATTAAAGAATTTATTATGAGGGGAGGAAAAAGACTCAGACCAATTTCCCTCATCCAAGCCTACAGGGGAGTAGCGGATTCCAGCGAGAAAATATTCCTCCCCTCCCTTTCCGTCGAACTCCTCCATAATGCGACACTAATCCACGATGACATCATAGACCACGACGAGCTTCGAAGAAGCGGCCCCACATTCCACGTAACTTATAGGGAGTGGTACAAGAAGGAATTTATGTCAAGCACTAAAGCTGAAGACTTTGGAAACACCATGGCTATCTTGGGCGGGAATACCACCTATAATTTGGGCATCGAAACCCTCCTATCCTCCAAGTTTCCCCCTAACCTGATCTGTGAGGCTATCCGCCTCTACCAACAAGTTTTTCAAGAACTAATTGACGGAGTCATGTATGAGAGTGTGATTCAGAGAAAAGATGGTGTGACTCTCGACGAATACCTGCAAATGGTAAAAATGAAAACCTCCTCCCTACTGGAAAAATCTATACAAATCGGAGCGGTGTTGGGGGGAGCGAAAACCAGCCAAATCAAAATGCTTAGAGAATACGCAGTGCTGGTGGGGCAATCATTCCAGATTCAGGATGACATACTGGGAACATTCGGAGTAGAGTCAGACACGGGAAAACCAACCGATGGAGACATAAAAGAAGGTAAAAAAACTGTGTTAGTAGTTCAGGCACTAAACAATGCTTCTACTAACGATCTAAACATCCTCAAGAAGGTGCTCGGCAATTCAAATGCCGACCCAAGTGATGTGGAAAGAGTTAGGAAAATATTTCAAGAAACTGGAGCTCTCGAAAAGGCAAAAAAACTAGCGTTAGAACTGAAGGAAGAAGCCAAAAAAAGATTACTTAAAACTAAACCCCCACTAAAGAAAGAATCGCAAGAATTTTTCCTAGACCTAGCAGACTTCGTTGCAAGCAGAATTTACTAGAAAAGCACAAAATTACTTCAGTTGTACTAACTCGATAATGTTAAATTAGGTTGCTTACCGTTTCAAGCATTACTAAAATAGCAGAAAAAGCCACCTTCTCTTAGGTAAAAGAGAAAAAAATAAGGGAAAAAGTAGCAATAAAAACAAATTTAACATTGTCAAGCTAATTAAAAATGGATTGTTTATCGTTTATTCTCTGTTTCAGTATTGGTGAATTGGGTGGGTTGTTTGCTTTTTGGATTTAGATTCCTGTTTTGAGGGGCTTGATTTCTTGAGCTTTGGCTATTAGGTTGGGAAGTATTATGTTCTGGTATACTTTTGCGTATCCCTCTTCTTCGCTGACCACTGCTACTGGGATTTCTGTTGCGTTTAAGGGTGCAAGAAGTGTTTCTTGTTGATCTCTTATGCAGCCGTAGAGTTTTCCTCGAGTATTTTTCCATATCCTGATTTTCTTTTTTGAGAGCTTTTCTACTTCTTTTGTTTCTTCCTCGCTGAAGTCTGTTACTAAGTGTATAATTACTGATTCCTCTTTTTTCAATAGTTCTTCGGTTGGAATATCTTGGAGGTTGGGGACAATTATTGTTATTGATTTGGAGGCTCTTCTAACCATATCCACTATGTGTGTTATTATTGACTCCTTTGTAGCCAGGTGCCAGGTTTTTTGGATTTCGTTCAGCTTTGATTTTTCTAACTCCTCCCAAGCCGATTTGAGGAGTTCCGCAGTTTTTTCAGAGTCATTTTCTGTTTTCTCAAATAGCGTGGTGACAGCCGAAGATGTTTCATTTATGTATGTTGCGATGGAGTTTTCTGTTTTTTCGAGGTTAGAGCTAAGATAACTCTGTATCTTATCTATTAGAAGTCTAACATCTCTTTCATGTTTGTTTAGGGTTTCGCCCAGTTTGCTTTGTACCTGATTTACGGTTTGAATCAGCGTTCCAGAATGGTTACTTAATGTTTCCACTGTTTTTTCTTTGGCTTCACTAATTGTTTTGTTGTAATCTTCCAGGTGTCCCCTTATCAATTGTGATGTTTGCTCCTTAAAGCTGGAAACTGCTCTTCTTAGCTCTTCAAGGTAAATGTTTAAGGATTCCACCAAAGAGGATTTAATGCGTTCTTTTTGTTCCTCAAATTCTTGAATGTGTTCTTTTATAATGTTTGTTAATGATTCCCTGTTAACTTTGAGTGTTTCTTCTATTATCTTAGAATTATTTGTAAAGGTTTCTTTTGTTTCCTCTTTTAATGATTTTGCAAACTCGGTGTTTCCCTGCACAATTTTTTCAATTTTTTCTTCCATATCGTGTTTAGCGGCTTCTATGAGGCTCTCCAGTTTTTTCTCCTGCTTTTCCATTAGAGATACAATTTCCTCATTTAGATCTCGCACTATTGTTTGAAAACTTTCAAGTTCCAACCGCACATTTTCAAACATGTTTTTTACATTTTTATCTTTTGAATCTTTAATGATTCCAATTAATTCTGAAACATGTTCAAGTAGTGTTTCTCGGCTCTTACTTATGGTTTCTTTGGTTTCGATAAGTTGCATATTCAAAGTGTTGACAGCTTCATTGAAAAGAATTAAACCTATATTCTCCAGCGCTTTCCTCTCTTCTTCAATTTTTTCCTGCACGCTTTTAGCTAGTTTCTCATTTCCCACCTTCTTTTCTTCTAACCTTTTGCTAATCAAAGAAGAAAAGCTATTTTTTAACTTGTTACTCTCTTCCTCTAAATACTCCAAATTACTTTTAATCTTCTGCCCACTAATACTTTTCAAGTCATCGACCGACTTTTGATTCTCCTCCAACAACGAAGAAATCCTGTCCTCTAATTCATTCTCAATCCCCTCTTCAATTTTCCTAATTGACCCAGCCTTCTCACTCAAAGAAACATTAATGACGTTTTGTAGATTAGAAATCTTTTTCTCAAACTCACCTAAACTTTTGTTGAGGGTGTTTTCTGTTTGGTGTTTGGTGTTTGTGATTTTTTCTTCGAACTCCTCTATGTGTTGTTTGAGGTTTTCCGCTATCTTGGCGTCCAGCTCGTGTGCCAGTTGGCTGATCCACTTGGATTGCTGGTCCAGGGCGGCTTCCTCCTCCTCCAAGAGTTTGGTCATTGTTTGGTTTATGGAGGAGACTTCTCCGTCGATGGTGCTGAGGAAG
>CAZECW010000021.1:0-16287 GCA_964510585.1 uncultured archaeon
ATGCTGTGTTGCATAATTCTTATTTTTTTAATTTATTTATATATTATTTTGAATTTTTTGCAATTTCACATTGTTAATTTGAAAAAATTTAAGAAAATTAAATAAATTCATTAGAAAAAGTAAAATTATACAACACAGCACTGGTAAACACTGTGTATTAGATGTAGCTTGGATGTCCAAAAGCTCAAATAAAGCTCCAAGCCGAGACAGGCAGAGAAGGTTCGAGCATTCAACGATAATCCCAGGTCCCACAAAGGACAGGGATAACTGGGTGGTGGCACACCCATTGCAGATAGCTACTGAGCGGTGAAGGGATGAACGCTTAAAACGCATTTATCCCCGAGTGTTGAGGGGGCTGTGTGCAAGAATCCCCAGACTTCAGTCGAGAGGAGTGTCAATGACCAAGAAACCATCGTAGAAACCCAGATGCCGAATACCATAATCAATACACTCGTAGGCTCTAGTAATTAGTTGAATTTAAGCTCACCTAGCTGCCTCTTTAAATCAAGTTTTACGGTCTTTCCCTCTCTAAACTCCCTCTCCGCTTCTTTCAAAATTAATTCTTCTTCCTTCGTTAGGATGTTATCCACTTATATCACAGGCTTCTTAATGTAGGCAAGATCCCTTCTTATAGCCTTTAATTCCTCAACTATTAAGGTAAAATCGTCTTTCATTTCCACCATTCAACAACCTCCACAGCTCAATTGTAGTTTTTCCTATGAACCTTTGTTTAGCTGTTTGAGTTCACAACAAATATACCAGCATTATATTTAAAGTTCCTCTTGGCTAAATCTGCTTTCTTGAATATCATATATAGGTGAAGCAATGAAAAACCAGAACAAACATTCTACTTCACAAATCTAGAAAATACATAAAATAAGATATCGTTCCATGCGAAAGTCGCAAACACTAAAACAGGCATCAACAACTAGCAGTCACCAGCACCTCCTAATACCCCTTGAGCACCCTTCAACCTTCTCAGTTTTTCCTTCAGTTCAAGGTTTTGCTAAATATTTCTCGTAACTTTTTTGAGCCGTTTGAGGGGGACGCTCACTTTGTTGCTGTGATTTGCTGCAGGTTCTGCAGTAGTCATGTTATTGACCGGTGTCGGTCTGTTCGTTTCTGATAATTTTGTCGGTTTTTGTAAGTCGGAGCATACTTAATTGGAGCAGAATCTCTTTTCCTTCTACCAGTTGCCAGATTCATTGTAGTGTATTCCCGGTTCAGAACTATAAAGTCAGTAAAGTATAAATCAAACAGTATCGACGTAGACTAATATTCACAATCAAGCTATGAGCACCCACCAAAATGCACGGCAGCAAGAATATTTATTTTGGTATTATCTCAAATCCTAGGTTCACTTTTTCAAAATCAGCATCGCCGGTGAAAGCCTTGGTTATTTTCAACTCCTGCATCAAAACAAAAGATGTTAAATCTGTAAATGAAATACTTGGTTTATCTTTCAGTTTTTTCCTCAGCTGCCAGGCAATTCTAAATCTTTCTTCTGCTATTCTCTCTAATACTAACAGGTCTTTTTTTATTATGGAGTGTAAAGCTTCTACAAATCGAACTTGCGGTAGCGAAAACAACATTTCTGAAGAGAGCTGTTATCACCTCGTCAAGCACGTAGTCGGAGGTAACCAGTCTATACCCCTCCCTTCTTATTTCTTTGTATTCTTTAACAGCACGTTTATGATTTGAATCATTCCGATTAGCCAAGGCCAGCCAGGCCCATGTGTCCACGAAAACCAGTTTAGCCATAGACATAATTATCATGCCTTTCCGCCAGATCAGGGGGGCCCTCACAAATCCCTATCACATCTTCTAAGAGGTCTTTCTTCTCCTTTTTCTTCTCCCCGGTTTTCCTCTTTTTCTTCTCCAACTGCTCAATAAAGTCCATGACCTCTTTAATACTGTCTTCAGGCAACGATTTAACCTTCTGTATAAGGCTATCCCTATCCATCACTCTTCACCACAATTACTCTCATAGAGAGCTAAATAAACTTTTCATCGTCTAGATAAAAAGCACAGAAGAAAACTCACGTCTACCAAGCCTCCAAAATCCCCAAAGAAATAGATTTTGAATATTCTCTCATCCAAAAAGTTGTATCAAAAAGGATAGTTTAGTGAATCTAGTGTGATGCCCAGCCCTGTGCACTGTGAAGCATGCCCAGAAACATGGCGTATACTTGGGGATCGTTGCTCCATTCCTCTTGGATCTCGAGTTCTTCCTCATTGTGAAAGGAGGGGGGACAATGGAGAAACAAGCCTCTAAGATAACGCCAGGCAAAGTCGCGATCATTGCACAGAATTTCAATCTCACCCTCCTGACTGATGTGAACATGCAGAAGCACGTCCTCCCCTGGCACATAGCGTCTAATAATCAAACTGGGTTTAAAAAGGGGAGACAGAACCAGAGCCAAAGGCTGATCCTCGTTTATCTCTGCTCCCATGCCTGTCCAGAAACGCAGCCGGTCAGCGTAACCCCAACCCTCCTCCAATATGAATTGAATATTCACGTCAATCGGACTAAAATTCGGATGCACCACCAAGCGATAAACTGGCACTACATTCACATTTTCCAACTGCTCACTAATCGACTCACCATCACCCAAATATCTGCCTATAGGGATTCTTGAACGCTTCCGGGGACACATAATTCTCTCTCCACAGTTTTCATACCTTTTTTTGAATTTCCTTAATAGTAGGTTGTTTTAAAGGTATATGAACTCCAAGGTATATAAACGCCCCACTTGTTCAGACCATTGATTTCAATACATAGTTCTGATGTCTCAAGAAAATGAGAATTCACAAATAGGGCGTGCAAAAGTTTACACTTCATTGAAAAAGGCGAATACAAAATCTCGATGAATAAAAATATGGGCAAAGTAGGTACGGGATAATTACCCTTCATAGGCTTCAATTCATCTAGTCTCGATGCAATTTTATTCCTTTAATTCTTTCGAAATGTTTCACGTTCTTTGTGTAGAATTTGGCGTCGTTTTCCAGTAATATTCCCGCAATCATAACATCTCTGAAATTCACAATTTGACCCTTTTCCTCTAACTCAGCCATTACCTCACCTGATAGTTTTGCCGACTCGCCAGTAAACCTGAATGCTTCAAGCCTTAAGGCCAGTTCATCTACGGCTTTCACATTTTCCTCCTTTTTTGTTTTGAACGCACCGTAGTATAATTCAAAGAGATTTATTGTGGTTGTGGTAAGCTGGAATTCTTCTTCGAGTTGCTCAATTCTACCTCTAATCTTGCCTCTCAAGAAATCTATTAGTATGTCGGTGTCTAAGCATAGCGTTTCCACGCCTTCCATCCCTTCCTCAGAAACTCCTTTATTTCTTGAGCCTCCTCGTCGCTGACATCCCAAGACCCGGAAAGATCACTAATCTTTCTCCTCATAAGGTATTTTATTGCGTCCTCTATCGAGACAGATCTTTTCAATTCGGCCTGCAGCCTGCCAGCCATTTCAACAAGTTTCTTGTAGGTTTCCTCACTTATCTTGATGGATTTTGTGGTCATAGTAGATAAAGTGGTTAAAGTAGTATAAATACCTTTTCTCGTTGGAAAGTTAAGTTCTTTAGAACAAGAGGTTCTAGTTTGTTTTAAAGATTTGAGAGTAACATGACGCGGAGCAGAGTTTTTATGTTTTTGGAAGTCACCCAGTTCATGAAAAACCTCAAAGTACTGGAATGAAGTAACCTAGTTCTTAAAAAATTACTAAAGCGTGGCTTACACTCCGCTCCGTCTCAGAGTAGGTCTTCTAGGAATATGATGCGTATATTAAAGTGAGTCCTTTGATTCTCATCGACTAGTTCCTTTTCCCTTACTGCGAAGAGCGCGGGTGCGGAAACATGTTTAGCTAGTCCGAGGGTGAAGCAATCAGCCAACGATACTCTACGCTCGCATTTTTACCGCGCTGAGATTTCGAAGATACGATCTGCATCCTCAACTATAAAGTATCCGGATTCTATTAGACCCGTAACTTTTTCGTGCGCCAACTTCCAACTGATGCGTCTGCAAATGTGATATTTGTCACGTGTGGAAGTATCTCCTCATCCCGAATTGCTTTCTTTATCTTTTCCACCCTGCTTGTCGGTAACAGTAATTATATGACGGTGCCGGCATCAAATACCAGCCTACCTTTGGGAAGCTCTTCTTTCGTGGGCTTTTTCTTCCTCTCTTTCAAGGTCTATCCTCCTCTCCTCCACAAGGTCTTTAATAACAAGGTCGGGATGGATTCCCTCCACTGGTTTGCAGGCTTCTTCCAAAAGTTCGGGTCTTCTTCTCTTCTCAAGAACTAAGTACATTATAACATTTTCAAAATCCACCTTTCTCCCCCACTTGAGCTGCAACTTAGCCATCTCCCTCAACAACTCCTTTTTGGCAGTCTCAGAAATAGAGATCGTAGTCCTCTTCATAAAAACATCCCAACTTCCAAAAATTGCTTCTAAAAATTCTCACCAATGAAAATAATATTCAATGTATAAAATTTATTCAAAGCATGAAAATGTCCAAAAAAATTGATGTATTTAGATGTTTATTAGTTTTCGGGTTTATAGGGGCGCGTCCAAAAATTCTAGTTTTATGGGGTGTCTCCCTCTTTTATCGTGAGGTGGAGTGTGACTATGTGGCCTTGTCTTTAAGCCTATTTACAGCCACATGAAGGAGTGCGGGAAGGCTTTAGCAACCAAAAATCAAGAAGAAGCAGATAGTGACACGTCCAAAAATTTGGGGGTGCCCACCGAAGAATAATACCCTGCGAGTCAAGCTCCAGAATCGATGATTACAAAATGGTGCGAAATTTGGGACTACCGAGTTAACCTTTTCAAAGGAAAGATAATCTCCAAAACTTGTATGGATTTGTATTAATTGATTAACTGTGGAAGTATATCTATTAGGACTGTTAGTGCTATGTTTACCATGATTGGAGAAATTTTTTCAAATTTTTTATTCTGTCGCAATTTTCTAAATCGCGTATTAGCCTTTCGAGTTTATTAATATTAATATTTATTATTTGGTGTAGTTTTATACCATCATTTGGTAGACCGTAATTCCCCATTTGCATATTAGCTTGTTTTACAGCTTCTAATAACCATTCTTCTAGTCTCGGACACAGAACGACTAAACGATTGCACTTTTTATCATGTAGAATTTTCAAACCGTGTTCAGATAAAATTTCGGCTTTCGCTCTCTTCATATATGGTGGTTGTGGGCTGTTAGGGTCTTCGTCTACCAGTCCTATACAATTTTCCTGCTTTTCTAACTTTTTACAAATCTCAGGTTTGTTTCCTGCGTGAATAATTTCCTTCTTTGAAATTTTTATTAATGATTTTACCAGAATACTGTCTGGTTTGCATTCAACATAGATTACTCTTTTAGAATTTTCTTTGACACTCTCCGCGACTAAAGTCGGGAGATTCTTGCTTCTGGCTCATCGGGAGCCTTCGAAGCAATGGGTGTGCCATCACCCAGTTAACACGCCCTTCCCTCAAAGGAACGGCGTCTATGTTGGCACCCTCATGGGGGCTGCGTCCTGTTTAGCCTCTTAAGCCCAAGCCAAACCCTTCAGCTACCAACAACTATTTATATACCATACTTTCAAATAAACTTTCTGGCGATTCATCCCCACGACTAGAAGTCGGGGGCTTTCTCGCCAAGGTTTTGTAAAATTTTCATTTTGACTAAGTGGTTCTGCAAAAAGTTTAATAATTATTGATACAATAATAAATGAGCTTCATCATAGAGGGTTGAGTGTTATGGTTAAGAAGAGAGAAGTTTCTGTTGAAACTGAGGAGGTTAAAGGCAGGAAAAGATCGTTTATGGCTATTAGCTTGGCAAACTTTGTGGACAGGGCAGATATGCAGGCGCTTCCCACCTACTACACTTCCATAGGCCGGGAACTTGCAGTTACTCGTGGGGCTTTGGGTTTCATCACTTCAACTAGGTCAGCTATTCAAACAATTGTTGCCCCATTCTGGGGATATTTGGCAGACAGGTATTCTCGGAGAGTGGTTCTCACAATCGGTTGCTTAATTTGGGGCGCCTTTACTCTTCTGTGCGCTTATGCCGGCGATTTTACATCGCTACTCTTCTTTAGACTATTGGCGGGATTTGGCTTGGCGACCATTATACCCACAGGTTTCTCGCTAGTTATAGATTATTTTAAGCCTGAGGATCGAGGCAAGTGGCTGGGGATTTTCCAGATGTTCGGGGTTCTGGGCGTCGCCATCGTGGTGCCTGTGTTGGGAATGCTAGACGCTCCAAGTTACACTTTCGGACTAGAATCTAACCTTTACCAACTTTACCTTTACTGGTTGGCGTATCCTCCCATACTTGACATACTAAAGGAACTCCTCTTATTTGACACATTGATGAAGTACACTGTTCACTATGGAGCTTGGAGAATGGGTTTCATACTGGTTGCGCTTATCAGCTTTATAGTAGCTGGTGTAGTGTGGTTCTTTGTTAAGGAACCTGTTAGGGGTGCGATGGAGAAGGAGCTTAAGGGCATAATTACTGTTGAAGCCGCGGAAAAGTATAAAATTGAGAGAAGAGCTGTGGGGGAGATTCTGCGAACAAGAACGATGCAAATAATAATAATTCAGGGAATGCTCGGCTACATGCCCTGGGTTGTTTTCCAGGCTTGGCTTGTGCACTGGCTTGAAAGTGTGAGGTACATTTCGCCAAGCGACGCAACAATAGTTTTTGCACTGTTGGTGATAGGCGTGGCTCTGGGCAATGGTTTCGGGGGCTGGCTTGGAGATAAGGGTGAAAAGCGGAGTTTTAACAGGGGCAGAATTATTGTGGCTCAGATTTCTGTGTTCTCGGGGATCCCCCTCACTTTGTTTGTGCTCACCACGCCCCTTTCTCTTGCGCATTACATGGTTCTGATGTTCATCACGGCTGTTTTGGTTAGTTGGGCTGGTCCCGCCGCTGTTCAACCAATGGTTGCCAACGTAACCAAACCCGAGGTAAGAAGCACCTCCTTCTCCATTGAGCAAATGTTTGAGGGGGGCTTCGCAGCGATAGCCGCAGTCATCACTGGATACTTGGCAGACACCATTAATGGTGGAGTGGCAGGCATAACAATGCAAACCATCACCCCATACATAGGATACTGGCTTGGAGTTCTTCCCCTTCCTCTGTTGCTAGTTCTATTCACAGTTTCAGGACAATCGCTGACCACGGCAATGCTCATAACAATAACTATTCCTTGGACACTTTGCCTGCTTGTGTGGTTCTTGGCATACAGATACTATCCCCAGGATAGGGGAAGAATCTTCGAAATCTTGGAGGAAAGGCGAAAAGAAATGACCAAAAAACCCTAAAACAAAACCTTCCCTCATCTTTTTTTATGAAATAATTCTTGAGGAAAAATTCTAAGATTTTTACATTATCGGCTTTCTCTGCAACTTATGCCCCCTATTTTCACATAAAATGGATGGAAGGTGAGGTATCCAAATTGTTGATGGTGGTTTCCTCCAACGGGTGAACTGATTAAGTATGGGTTTATGTTAAAACGGCTACGCAAAAAAGTGGGTTTGTTTCTTTTTTAATTTTAAATAGGAGTTGGGGGTAGGGGAAAATTTTAGCTGCCGCTTTGTTTTAGGATGTGTTTCGCTGATTCTTCAATTTTTGGCATCAGCCTATCTAGCATCCCAAATATTCCTAGGGCGAATATGATGGTGCCCACAAGTGTTACTACAGCTTGAATTTCTGGGGATACTCTCTGGTAGAACATGTTGACCATTAATATTGTGAGTCCTAGGGCGAATCCCAATGATCTGCCGCTCCTGTTCTTCCAAGCAATGTAGTAGAAAAGTAGGATTGTTGGGGCGGAAATTAGCATAATGTATATTCCCATCGCAATTATGGGTGTGGGGGGATACATTACGTTTAGAGGATCAAGGAAGGGCTCAATGTTTAGGAAGTATGGCAGGTTTCTAAGTAGGCTTGGGTCAAACTTTTCCGAAATAACATACCAACTCTGTCCTATAAGCTGTCCACTTGTTATGTATGAAAGGTACTGGATGCCCAAGTATGCTTCTGTTCTGGTGTAGTCTAAAATGGAGTAGTGTATTGCTGCGATGGTGGCCACGTATGGTGGGAGCAGGTATAGTTCCCTTATTTCCATCATCGCCAGTCCTACCAGTAGTACCACGGAGAAGTCTATTAGGGATGTGAAAACTATGTATACGTAGGGGTGGACTTGGAAAAGGTCAACGAGAATGAGGAAGTAGCCTATCCAGGTTGCTGAGAACATAGCGAAGTAAACTATTATTAGAAGAGTGACGATTTGCCTCCTTTCAAAGAAGCGTTTAGCCAGATAAGCCGCGCACACCGCGGTAGGAATTGAGCATAGTAGGACCATAGATTCATAAAACGCCATGGTTACCAGATTCCTTTTTCTTTTTTCAGTATATTTCCCATTTTGGATTTTTTATCTTCTTCGACAAGCTTTTCTAAATTATAGAAGTCGGAGAGAGCATTTATTCTTCCCCTCAGGTTTATTGCGGCGAGCCTAGCCACTTGTGGATCATTCATGACCACTATTATTCCAGTTCTCTCTGTCACCTTCATAAGGAAGGTGTTATTGTTGTGCAAACTGTCTCCCAAATGCATATCCAGTAACGGAAACCTATTGTAGTAGTCAAGAATTTCTCCAGAAACATTGCCCTTTTGACACCAAACCTTATGATTCACGTCAACTATGGCCACCGCCTCTGGCTTCCACCTGCCCAAATTAACCTCCACAATTTCAACCAGCTTGTCGAGGTTCAATTCAGCCATAGTTATTCCCTCTACCAGTAAATATACTTTTTAGTAGCTATGCTACATAATGTTTTCATCGCTTTTATATTTTTCCACGATTTTTACAATCGGCACATACTTTTGATTCACTTTTCCTTTCAACTTTATTTTCTTCCTTTTTAAGAAAAATTGTTTAGAGCTTTAGGTTCTCAGACTTATTAATCTATTTCTTTTGGGTCTTCTCTTGGTAGTCTTTTTTCCACTGGAAGCATTGGCTTGAATTTTTTGTGTGGCTCTGTTTGGTACCAGTAGGCTGTGCTTGAGTAGTCGTCGGAGCGTCTGTTTGCATGTCCATGCTCAATTGTTACCCTGATGGATTTTTCAAAGTATATGGGGTCCTCTATGTGGAATCGGTACATGCTAATTTTTCCCGACCAGTTTTTACCTCCGGGAACAGTTATCCCGTGGTAGGGGGCGCAGTACTCTTGGGCTGGGCAGAAGGCGGTGTTAAAGTAGTCTTCTGTTCCAGTTCCATTTATGGTTGGTAGATTGTCGCCGTCTATGAATATCATGTCATCGCCCTCACCGTACCAGTTCCAGTTCTCTCTTGTTAATCTGAGGTTGTGGATGTTTAGGTTGCATCCTACGTAGTGTCCCTTACCCTCGGCTTCCAAGATTACATAGTTTCCTTTGCCGTCAAGATTTTTTCCTCCGAAGAGGTATTCCCAGTTGTCCATTCCAAAGTCGGGTATGCCCTCACAGGGGTTTTCTCTATTCCAGGTTGCGTGGAACCTGCCAAGATTCTCCTCGAGTTTGGTGTATTCCTCATAGTCTATGTAGTAGTAGAATATCATTGCCTGTTCTGACTCGTTAACAATTTCTATGACTGCTCTTTTGGAGAAGGGCATGGGGAAGAAGCAGTTAAATCCTCTACCGTTCTCTGGAGACATGGTGAGGGGTAGGGAGACGAAATTTTTGCGTATGGCGTGGCCTATTCCAAAGAAGTCTCCTATGGGTACCTCAACAGAAGGATTTTCCTCGTCGTCCCAGAACATCCGAATAAGAATCTTTCTCAGGTAGTATGGTGCTGAGCAATCCATGGTGACCCAAATGTGAGTTATGCAGCCCGCACCCCTAATATCAGCAATAGTGGCACTCTCCCGACTTTTTATTATCAAATAGTCGTCGTTGCCACCACTCTTATCCCAACTGGATACTCGTCTCCTTTTACAGTTCCTCAACCTTGGTAGGTCGCGTAGAGAACTTCCAATCCAACTCAAATTCAAACCTCCTTAAATCACACTCTTTTCAAATATCACTCCTCAATTAAAGACTGTCGGAGTAGACCTATTATATTTTACAGCCTCCATTTTTTAATTTACGCCCCCATCAAATTTAGATGCGAGACTACCATTTAAGCGAATAAACCAACTTATCAAGTGGAGTGAGAAAAAACAATAGGGAAAACAGGGTATCCTAACGGGAGAATAGAAAAAACTATAATTTGGACGTGGGACAAAAGGAGAATAGCAAGAGAATGATACCTATTTCCCTCTTTTTTCTGTCTTCTCTTTTAGCATATTTATTATGAATGCTTTGTTGTCTGGAATCTCAGAGATATGTTCCTCTGGCCTTCTCACCAATTTTATAGCTTCGTTTGGACACGTGGGATAACACACCCCGCATCCCACACACCTGTGCTCATCTATTTCCGCGAATTCTTTTACCGTTATTGCTTCCATAGGGCAGCGTTCGGCGCAGGTTCCGCAGGCCGTGCACAAGTTGGTGTTTACCGTGCTGACATAGTTTGATCTTGCTAAAGCTCTAGGTAGTTTAGCTAATTTGAGAGCTCTGAAGAAGATGCAACAGTCAGAGCAGCAGTTACATATGGTTGCTATTTTTCCCTGGTGATTTTCAGTCACATGTACTAGGCCTTCCTGGTTTGCTTTTCTCAGGATTTCTAGCGTTTCTTCTCTGGTGATCTCTCTGCCCATTCCGTGCTCCACAATGTATTGTCCCATACTATCAAAATGTAGGCAAACCTCTAGAGAATGGTTGCATCCTCCGCCCGTATATCGGGCGATCTGTCTACAAGGGCAATTAGCTACGGCGAAAAACTTGTTTGCCTTAAGTAGCTCTTTGATATCCTCATAGGGGGTTATTTGTGAGCCGTGGGATATGGAAATATCTACGGGTATCACCCTAAGAATGGATTGTTTCCGGTCACCAATCTCATAGGCAAACTTTTTTTCAAAGTAATTCTTCCAGAGAGGAGCAAGTTTCAAGACTATATCATTCTTCCTCCCAGGCCAGAAGGGAGTCTCAGAAAAGCCCACAATCGAAGGCAGTAAACGGTATAACTTTTTACCTTCACGCTCCACGGCGAAAACGGTTCCCTTATCTGCCATTTTTTCCAGCCTTTTTCTAAGCCTATCCGGGTCCTCTTTAAGCTGGGCGGCTATCTCCTCAAGGGTCTGGATAACCAGCGGCAGTTTCAGGGCTAACTCGGCCTCTTCTGGGGTATAAAGGACTTTGAGAATTTCCAGTGCCTCCTCGCTTTTAGGAAACCCTATCGGCCACTCGTCAAGCTTCCTTCTTAATCTCTCATATACATCCTCCAAATCTGGTAACCCCTAAACAAATTTTCTAACTTGAACTGTTAAGTATCTCATAAAGCTTATGCCTTAAAAATGATGTCATTTTTTTAAAACTTTTCGTTAATAAAACCAAATATTAGTAAGGGTTTAAGTAACACCAGTTTTGGCACTTCCCCACATAGTGTGGAGCTTTCCTCGCCCGGACATCATCGTAGAGGGTTTAAGGCGAGGGAAAGGCTATTTCATGTGTTCCCAAAGTATGGCTCCGCTTATGAGTCCAAGTAAGCCTCCGAAGTTAAAGAAGGCGAAGAATCCCATTAATCCGAATATGGTTAAAGTTACTGCGTACCACTTGTTGCCTGTCCATATACCTATGGAACTTAGAAGCATGACGAAACCGTGAACCGCAACTATGACTCCGAAGGTGTACAGGTCCCAAATAATTGCGCCCACATAGTAGCCTCCCAACGGTCCCAGGGAAATTGAATTGATGAAGGAAAAAAAGAATGTGGAGAAATATGTCATAAGCTGCTCCAAAAACTGTGGAAAGAGAATAGAAAGCCCCATCAAAAGTAGAATGTTCCCCCTCATACTAACACCCACTAGCATTATCACAAGCCCACTCAACACTCCATATAAACCACCAATACACCCCAACAAAACAAACGCCTTCTGCGAACCAGAACCCATACAGTAGCCCTCAACTCTATCATTCAACTACCACTACTTGGATTCCACACTTAAAAATGCTACCCCAATCTCAAGCGGAACATGCTAAGCCTCTATTTCAAGATTAAAAAAAGGAGAGCAAAACAAAGAAAAAGGAGAAGGTTTTTTAGGGGTGGTTTGTCTGTGAGGGCTCGTTGTTTACTTGCCTTTGTAGTAGAGTACAAGGCCAGCGATGAGTGCCAGTAGTCCTCCAAGGTTGAAGATGAGGAAACCAATGAATCCTATAATCGCCATTAGAATTGCGCCCCACATCTGTCCACGCATTGCGACGAATGCACCAAGGAGTATGAGTAAACCGTGAATTATGACAATGATTCCGAGGATGGATAGAGCTGAGCTCGCCTGTAAACCTAAAAGTGGGGCAAGCGGACCGAAGGTGAAGGCGGCCAGAGTCGGAGAGACGTACTGAATAATCGCGAGAATCTGTGAAAGGTATTCGGGATAGAGGTAACTCAACAGTAGAACATTGTTGATTGTGTTAGCTGCGCCTACTCCTGCTATGGCAATGGCTATTCCGGAGAGGATTCCGTAGAGTCCACCCAAGATGCCTAAAATTGCCCAAGCCTTTTCTTCTGCCAAGAGTTTTTCCTCCTACATTCTCCCCAGCTTGATTGGGGGGGGTTTTTACCTAAAGCGAATTATTCTATACTTTTCTATTTTCCTATTTTTCCTTTATAAGCTTTATCGCCAAGGAATCCAACCATTACGACAATTGCATAATCAACACAAAACTCCACAATTATGCAGATTTCTATTCCGAACCTCTGCACCACCATACCCCTCTTTGAAAATTTCGCAAAAACCCCCCAAAAAAACAGAGACCCCCAAACAAGCATCATAAACCAAATATGCCTACATCCCACTTAGGCATCGCAACCATATGTATTTGTTTCGCAGTTTTTCACTAACTCCTATTTTAAATAAGGCCTCTTGATTTTTGGACATTTCTTGCTTGACGGCTGAAGGCGACGTTTCATTTTCACCTCAAATATTTATCATATTAAGTATTCGTGTAAAAATTTTTGAAATATGAAAAAAAGCAAGCCAACAATAACCATAAATAAGCCAAACAATCGGAGCCAACATTGAACATACGGAACTCACACTTTACTAATGTAAACCTAGGTCTTTTCCACACTTAAAAGCCCATCTTAGACTTAGACATTTTTACTCCCCACGAACCTACCCACACGAAGTAACGCAGAGTTAACCTCGCCAACACACCAACAAAAAACTTAGAAAAAACAAAAGCAACCACAAATAGAAAAAGTTAAAGGAAAAAAACAAAATCGATCCAGAACCAGACCCCAAAAAAACACAAAAACACCAAAACCAAGAGAAAACCACCCAAAAACCCCTCGAAAATGTTAGGTTAGGTTAGGTTGTTTTCCCTCCCAGAATCGCCATAAACACCCAAAAAGCCACAATTCCCTCCAACGAAAAAGGGAGAAAAAACAGGGCAAAAACCTCTAAACAAATCTAACATTGTCAAGATAAAAAGAACCAAAAATTTCCCAAAAACTTCAGATAAAAAACGCGAAAAAAGTTGAAATATTAAAAAGTAGTAAATACATAATAAGGTCAATATTACTAAACCTTAGAATTCTAACTGAAGGAAGAATGTAGAGAATGAAGAAAAAGAGTCTCCTTCCAATCATACTTATCCTACTACTGACACTCTCAATGCTCGTAGTAATTTTAGCAGGAAACACCCAGCTAACACTACCACTGAACTCATCCCAAAACTATCTAAACCCCACCGCAAAATCTTACACCGGAAGCGGAGACCAACTAAACGCCCTACTCTACATAACAAACAACACCATCACTACACCAAACGCTACAAGCACAAGCGACAACATATACATCCCATGTCCCAACGGCTGGAAAATCATCTGGACAAACATAACAATTTCAAACATTAACGCACCAAACGTTACCATAGAACCAAATGCTAGCACCCCTGACGATAGTGTAAAATTAGGTTTTTATGCAATGTCATTCCGTTTAACAAGTAACGCATACTTGGATAAAGTCAGCGTGATGCTTAGAGTAAACAATGATGATTATGCAACCTTTTATGTTTACAGAGCGACTAATAATAATGGAGTGCCTATACCGAGTACTTACCAGAAGAGAATCAGTGACGTTTTTCTCAATAATGGAACCAATTACTGGTTGGATGTTGATTTCGGACATGAGTTTTTGAATATCTCAGAAACTTTTGATAATACCTTTTTCATTGCCATCGAAGGTCAAGGGGAACTTGATGGATACTGGAGAGCTTTATCGGATAGTCCTCCACCAGGTGCTGGATACGTGTACAAGAGGGAGGCAACCTGGACGTTACAAGACTAT
This sequence comes from uncultured archaeon, assembly GCA_964510585.1. Classification (GTDB taxonomy): domain Archaea; phylum Asgardarchaeota; class Jordiarchaeia; order Jordiarchaeales; family Jordiarchaeaceae; genus Jordiarchaeum. The sequence goes on from CAZECW010000021.1 coordinate 14,450, forward strand.
GATTGTAAACTTAGGGTGAATGTTAGTGCAAGTCAGTTGGCGCCGGCTGAGAGCGCTTGGCCCTCGGATATTAACTTGACTATTAACGGTTCACAGGTTTCAGATGTTAGTAAGGGTAATGGTGAGTGGATTAATGATACTGTATCCCCTGTTTCAACGGGTTACATTTTCTTTGATGTGAATTCGACTTGGATGACTGATGTGAGTTTCTCTTATGTCTGGAATGTTACTTATGGTAAGGATGCTAGTGCTAATACCAATTTTGTTGTCAGTTATGATAGTGCTTCTTTTTGGAATGTGACGGTTGATGCTTCTGATGCTTTTCCCTTGACGGATAATGGTGTTAACCACATTAATATTACTGGGATTCCTCAGGACTGGGGAGACTCAAGCTCGATGGCTTACAATCAAACTGGTGATAGTTGGGTTGAGCTGCTTAGCCATCCGCCTGACACTATTAGTTTCATTGCTAGTAATGGTACTTGGGTTGTGAATTGTACTGCTCCCAACTATGTTTCGGGAATTTCTTTTGGGGTTGACGGGGAACCAGTTGAAAACGCAACTCTCTACGACCTTCTCGACATTAATGTGCTTTTCAACACTTCCCTGAGAAGCAATGTTACTGGAACTGTCAACATCACAATTTATGATCCGGGCCAAATCATGAATCATACTGACGAAAAAACAGTGAATCAGGCTACTAATACTTCGTTCAGCTGGGATGTTGGCAGCACGGCTAGCTCCACTGGAACCTATAATGTTACTGTGAGTTTCCATGATGGTTTTGTTGTTGGCTATAATGAATCGCAACTCAGCGTTGTGTCTCTTGTGGGCACTCAGCTTGCTGTGACTTGGTCTCCGCCACATTATGAGTATCCGGGGCCTGTTCCAGTACTCCTCCACTATAATAGGACTGATTCTGGTCAGGGGATAGCTGGAGCAAACATTTCTGCTTATTTTGAGAATAATACACCTATAACTATTCCGTCTCCTACCGATTATGGAAACGGCTCTTACAGGGTGGAGTTAAACTTCGGCACAGCCTTTGATGTTCACAGAGTGTACTTCAACGCCAGTAAACGCCTCTTCGAACCAGGTGTTTCCAGCCAAATTCAAATTAACTATACCAAGGTTTTGGTCAACATTATTTTGAATACGCCTCCGAGTGTGGTTCTCAACACCCCCTTAGTGGCTGCTGTTATGCTGCGTTATGCAACCAATAATTCTGCGTTCGCCAATCAGACTGTTAACTTTAATTTTTCTTTGAGATTCACCAATGGCACAATCATAGTTATTCAGCGTAACAGTTTAACCAATTACGAGGGGAGGGCTGAAGCCTCCATCGTGGTGCCCCTGGACACTGTTGAGCTGAATGTTTCAGCCTTCTACAATGGTACAAGCACTGTTTTGGGTGTGGTGAGTTCCACAAATAGTGTTACTCTAACCAGTGAGATGGTTAACCCGCTGTTTATGGGCTTGTTTTCCTACATGTTCCTTACAGTTGCGCGGCAGAACCAGAATTTAACCTTCTATATTTTGGTTGGGGCCTTGTTGGCTTCTGTGGTTGCGGCTGGTGTGGTGGCGAGTAGGGTGCGTAGGAGGCGGCTGGTTCCTCTGAAGGCTTTGGCCAGTCTTGAGAACATTATTGTGGATCATATTGCTACTGGTGCTACCTTGTGGTCGTTTGACTTTTTGAAGATGGAGCAGGATGTGACGCTGGTTTCTGGTTTTATGTCGGCGGTTAAGTCATTTATGGGTGAGATGCAAAAGGGTGGTCTAAGAAAACTGGAAACTGAGCTTGGTACCTTCATAAGGGAAGACGGAGACTTTTTAACGGC
>CAZECW010000022.1:0-23231 GCA_964510585.1 uncultured archaeon
GGGTGGCGCGGTTACCCTCCTTAAATTGAAGTGTCAATGGGGGTCGCCTAAATCGGCGCCCGAAAATCCCCACGGAGGGTTTTTCCGACCACTATCCTCTAAATGGGAAACCCCTAAAATAAACATAGTCAAGTGTCAACATTTTCGAAAATTCTTGGCCACAATGTACATTTCAGCACTAGTTTTTCTTGAAGCTTCTGGCTTTGTGGTTCTAACGAAGCCAAAATGCTGCTTAACTTCACTCAAAAAACTTGCATACTCCGACCCTTGAAAAGCCTTAACAACTAGTGTTCCACCATTTTTAAGAACCCTCTTAGCTATCTCCAGAGAGGCCCTAGCAAGAAACATCTGTCGCTCATGATCCACACTCCATATCCCACTTACATTGGGTGAACAATCGCTCAAAACAACATCAAACTCTTCACAAACACTCAAAACTCGATTCAGAGTCTCCTCTTTAACAATATCCCCACAAATGAAGGTCACACCATTTATACTTGAAATCTTGTTAATATCCACTCCAACCACAACACCCTCATTGCCCAATTCCTCCCTAGCAACCTGCAGCCACCCCCCAGGGGCACAACACAAATCCAGAACTGCCTTTGCACCCCTAAAAATCCCAAACTTTTCATCAAGTTGCTTTAGTTTATATGCCGCCCTGGACCGATAACCCTCTCTACGAGCCCTGTAATAGTAGTGGTCCTTACGCCTCAAGGAGGAAACACCCCATAAATATTACCATCTCTAAAAACAAATCTTTTAACCCCACACATAAAACTTCTGTGTCAAAAATCAATGTTTACAAAAAGTAGACGGGAAGTCCTTCGCCTTTTGTCGTGGGGATTGTCAAAAATGCATTTCAACTTATAAAAGGTGCTCCAATTCACAATTTAGTTGAGTTTTTTAGAGGGGGATTCCTAATTTTAAAGTAAGGTTTTTAACCCGTGCTCTTATATACCGTAAGGCAAGCATCTTTAGTATTTAAGGTACCAGCCTTTCGTCCCTAGATTCTGGTGAGAACTTTGACGGAAAACGAGGAGTTCTACAAAGCCAAAATTTATTCTCTAAACAAGGAGCGTGTTCCCCTAATTGAGGAGCTACGAAAACTAAGGGAAAGCGCTGAGGGATATAAACAAAAAAGAGATGAGAAAAATAGAGAGGTGCAACTCCTCGCCCAGCAAATAAAAGAGATTCGAAAGCAAAACGATGAATTCAGCTCTCGGCTAAGCCAAATGAAAATGGAGAAAGAAAAGCTTTACGAAAAAATTAGAGAACTCTCTTCTAAAATAAAGGAGCAAAAAAGCAAACTGTACTTCATAAGTTTTAACGGCGAACAATTAAAGAAAAAAAGAGACGAACTTGAGTGGAAACAGCAAACAACCCCCCTATCCCTGGAAGAGGAAAACGTCATCGTCAAACAAATAGAAAAAATGGAAGAAGACCTAGCATACTACGAGGAAAACCTCAAAATACAAAAAACAATAGACCAACTGAAAAAAGAAATGGAACAAACACGACAAAAAATCATTGACATAAAAAACCACATGCAAGAAGAGTACGAAAAGAGCAAACCCCTATTCGAACAAATAAAAACCCTAACAAAGAGAAGAGACGAACTAAGAAGCTCCGCAGATACCGACCACAAAAACTACATTGAAGTCTTCCAAAAAATAATTCAATGCGAAAACCAACTCACAAAAATAGAAGAAGAAATATCACTCTACAAAGCCCAACAAGTCAAAATACAAAGGGAGAGAAGGGAGAGAGAAGCCCAAGAAAAAAGAAAAAAGGAAGAAGAAATACTCCAAACCAAAGTAAAACAAGCCCAAGAAAAATTAGAAAAGAAAAAACGAGTAACCCTACAAGAACTAAAACTCGCCATGGGCGAGAAATAAAACGGTTCCAACAAAAGACAACGGTGAATTTCAAAATGAAAAAATTTGAGGAACTGGATTCCCTGTTTCACCCCAAAGCCGCAGCTGTGGTTGGCGCAACCGAAAACCCATTCAAACACGGAAACTGGTACATGCGTTCAATACTAAACAGAGGTTTCCCAAAAGAACATCTATACCCCATAAACCCCAACGAAAAAGAAGTACTCGGCATAAAAGCATACCCCAGAGTACAAGACGCGCCAGAACCCCTCGACTACGTCGTAGTGGCAATACCCAAAAAACTAATCAAAGAAGTTGTAAAAGACTGTGTCGAAGCCCAAGCCAAGTTTGTAATGATTTTCACATCAGGATTCTCAGAAAGCACCTCAGAAAGAGAAGAAGGCAAAAAATTAGAAAAAGAACTCCTAGAAATAATACGCGGCACAAAAACCAGAATAGTAGGCCCCAACGGAATGGGTGTCTACTCTTTTGAGGGAAAACTTTCATACCCCTACCTATACAATCCCCCACAAGGGGGCACAGTATCTTTTGTAAGTCAAAGTGGAGGACACACTGTTTCTATGGCCAGCTTTGCCGATTTCTGGAACAACATTCGCTTTAGCAAAATGGTTAGTTACGGCAACGGAATAGATCTGGAAGTCACAGATTACCTAGAGTATTTCGCAGAGGATCCCAAAACCAAGGTTATTAATATTTATGTTGAGGGGGTTAGAAACGGGCCCCGCTTTTTTAAAGCCTTAAAGGAAGCGACCACCATTAAACCCGTAGTTGTCTGGAAAGGAGGCTGGACTGCGGGTGGCTCACGCGCAACCCTTTCACATACAGGTTCCCTCGCAGGTTCAAACAAAATTTGGAGTATGGTGTTGAAACAGGCGGGAGCAGTGCAGGTCTATAGCATGGAAGAGCTTTGCGATGTAACCATGGCTTTTCTTAGGCTTAATCCCCCAAAAGGGGTAAATACTGCTATTGTGGGTGCGGGTGGAGGCCTAAGCGTGGTTTCCACAGACGCATTAGAGAGCGCTGGTTTAAGGGCTCCACCCTTTAGTGAAAAAACTAGGGAAGAATTGGGCGAAATAGTTCCTGATGTGGGAACAGGTATATCTAATCCCATAGACGCCAGTTACTTTGTCTACTATGATCTAAAAATGTATATCAAAATATTGGAATTGGTGGATAAGGATCCCAACATTGACTTGATACTGTTACAGCATGAGGTGATGTGGGGAGACAGAAACGAGGAGCTCTTCAAAATAGTCAAAGAAATCAGAGAAAGACTGGAAAAGCCTCTGGTTATCGTTTTACACCCTTCTAGTGGACCTAGAGAGTACCAGCCTGAGACGGAGGCTGAGCGTTTAAAAATTATAAAGCAATACCTAAATGAGGGCTTCCTCATATACCCCTCAATACCTAAAGCATCAAATGCTGTTTTTAAGGTGATACAGTACTACCAGTTTCTAAAAAATAGAGAAATTCAGAGACCACTGAAGCAGCACTTAATACTGCTTGAATAGTAATAGTTTTCCCCTATTCATCCCTCTTTTTTGGCTGCAACTATTCTTCTGTGTATGTGCCTATTGACCCCTCAGCCTCCTCCACTGAAACCCTTATTTTCATGTTTTTGAGGGGTGACTGTTTTAGCTGTTTATAAATATATTCGGATATTTTTTCCACAGTGGTTGCCTCAATAGGCAAAAGTAATGCGTCATCCTTGGGGAAGATGTACCTCCTCCTGTTTGCTATAACCTCTATTTCTTTTCCCATCTCCCTGATTTCTACTTCCTTTTCTTTAGTGGGTATCAGTATGTGGTGATCCATTTTCTGACAGATATCCCTCGCTACGTTTCTTACATCTAGAAAGTCCACTATCATCTGCTGACTGTTAAGTTTATCGGACTCAATCTCAATAGTTACCTTATAGTTGTGGCCGTGTATACGCTCACATTTCGGGTGACGAAGGAGGAAATGAGCCGCAGAAAAGTTTAGGTCAGTTCTTTCCACCTTAAGCTTGTAGACCATTTCTCAAACTTCCCTCAAACATTTTAAAGTTGCCCTTGTATGTGAAGATTTCATCCCTTTTTTGTCTCCCTTGCAACAATCCCTCAAAACACTTTAAACTTTTCCACACAAAAAACCTTCTTAAACCAAATCTACCAATAATTCACCTCCCCCTCACTCTCCGCCTGCCAATAAAAAGGGCAACACACATTTTTCTAAAAGCTTCAGAGTATTCCCAACACTTTATGGGCTTGAATTGATACTGAAATGTCATTTTTATGAAGATACTTTGCCGCGGCTTCAGTGAACTGGAACAGTTGTTTTATTGTGGGTTTTTCCCCCACTTCGCCATATGGAGATACAATCTGAATGCATAGGGGGCATCCCAACTTAGCGAGCTCCCTAGCATACCATTCAATATTCTCCGATTTTGTTTGGGATGTAACTACAACCTTGGCGAAGGTCTTTGCCTTTGCCTCAACTAAAACCTGTATGGTTTCCAACTCTCTCTCCACTAGGGCTCTCCAGTCTGAAGCAGCCCCCGCCGTCTCATCTTTAATATCACAGCAGCAGTATTCAAAAAGTTCAGCCACCTTTGAAGCACACCCAGGTAAAGAACCATTAGTTTCAAGATAGAGAATATAACCTTCTGAGACAAGGTTCTCTGAAACTTCCCTCAGGAAATCCGTTTGAAGTAAAGGCTCCCCACCAGTAAATGACACCGAGTGAAGATCCGCAGTTTTCAGTTTTCTCACATAGCTGCAAAGAGTTGCTGGATCTATGGGATTTGCTTGCTCTGCGAATTTTCCAGTCCCGGGGCTTTCTTCCATTCTAACCTGAGGTGCGTCTGGTTTTTGAGCTCCAGGTGATTTGCGTCTTAGTATGTTCTATAAGATGTCGCACCACCTGCAGCCCCTAGTTCCAAACTCCCCCATAGCTAGGTTGCAGCCCGCGAATCTAGCGATTCGACGGATGAATAGCTTCTATTCCTCCTATATCTGGCGCTTTCCATAACACGAGCCGCTGACGCTACCTCCTTCTCCTTTACCTCCCCCTCTCTGGGGGATTTGGTAGGAAGAGAACACCTCAGCGACCCATCCCTTAACCAAGACCATCACCTCAAAACAGGCCATGTCACATCCTTTTAAATAACTTGCCTATAATTTAAGTCTGCTCCCCTCTCACACCTGTCCAAAATATGGAGTGCTCCATCGAGTCTTAAACATATAACAGTAAGTTTTTTACATTCAGGGGCCAACTCGTTTTTGGCTAGGCGTAAAGGGGACGACTCTGCTCCTGATTTCGTGAACCTCTCAGGAAAATTGGATAGAATAATTCGAAAATCAAACATAAAAAGTGGACGTCTTCTACGGTGCAGTCAAATCTTTTGTTCATAAAGCTTATGTACTGGTTTCTACTCTGTTAGCTTGCCTGAGGCGGATTCCCATGTCTCTAGTAGGACTCTTGATGGGTAAGCTGGAAATACTGCTATGCAATGCAAGGTCAATTGAGCAAAACAGGATGATGGTTGAAAATCCAGACCCAAAAAGTTACGTGGATTCCACAGCAGTAATACTCATGAACAAGGAGGATATGGGTAGCCGCGGAATTAAAAATGGTGACTGTGTTAAAGTGACTACAAAATTTGGGAGCGTCGTTGTCAAAGCCTACCAAACAGACGAGACCAAAAAGGGATTAGCACTTATGCCCAATGGGCCATGGTTGAATGCCATAATAGACCCGGACATAGATTTTACAGGGAGTAATTCCTGCTATGTTTTGAAGGCCAGCGTTGAAACCACAAAGGAAGAAGTGTTAACTCCAGAAAAACTCTTTGGAAAACTATTGGGAAAGGATGCAGATGAGTGAATCACTTCTCATAAAGAATGGCTTTGTTTTTGACCCGGCAAACAAGATAAATGGGGAACGCATGGACCTAGCCATCAAAAAAGGAGTGATAGTTGAATCAGTGAATGAAAATGAAGCCAAAATCATAGACGTTAAGGGAAAAATGGTTCTCCCCGGCGGAATAGATATTCACACCCACATAGCCTCACAACATGTGAACTTTGCACGTATGCTTTACCCCCCCTCATCCGACGAGTTTCTTTTAACCGCCCCAAACGTGGGCTTAACATATTCAAGAATGGGCTACACATTCGCCGTCGAAGCCGCAGTTTCACCAACAAAGGCTTTACACACTCACTTGGAATTCTCAGACATACCCTCACTGGATCACGCCTGCCTATTACTACTAGACGTTTACTGGTACCTATTACCCGCGGTGAGGAAAAAATCCGCAGAGGAAGCTGCGACCATAATCTCATGGCTACTGGAATCCACCAAAACCTATGGAGTAAAACTGGTAAACCCCACAGGAAGCGAAATGTGGAGCCTCAAAAAGGAAATAAAAAACATAGAAGAACCCATAAAGCACCTCGGAGTATCCCCCCTAGACTTTATCAAAATAATAGCAGAGGCAAACGAGCGCTTGGGACTGCCACACCCCGTCCACATACATCCCAACAATGCGGGAAAACCAGGAAACTACGAAACAACACTAAAAACACTAAAAGCTCTAGAAGAAATAAAATCCAACAAAAAGAAGAGAACCATACACCTTGCACATGCACAACTACACAGCTACGGAAGAAACGAATCCATCGAGTCCCAGGCAGAACAAATAGCAGAATACATAAACAGCCACCCCAACGTAGAAGCAGACATAGGACAAATGGTGCCCCACAAAACAATAAGCCTCTACGCAGACAACCAACTCCTAACCCAAACCAGTAGAGACAAAAAAATATTCACTGACCAGGTTGAACTAGAAGCAGTATTTGGAGCCACACCCACCAAATATAAAATGGACAAAACTGGGAGCGTCATGTGGGCCACGGGACTGGAACTATCACTCAAAGTAAAGGATCCCTGGCAAATCCAGCTGTCAGTAGACCACCCCAACCTAGGACTAATCACCCACTATCCCCAAATAATAGGATGGCTCCTAAGCAAAAAAGCCCGAGACCAAGTCAAACTAGAAGCCGACACACCACTACACTCCATCGATCGAGAATACACACTCTACGAAATAGCAATAATAACCCGCGCCAGCCCCGCACAATCCCTAAACCTACCAAACAAAGGAAACCTATCAGTAGGCTCAGATGCAGACATTGCAATATATGATTTCAACCCCGAAACACAAGACCCCACACATGAAACAGAGGCTCTAATCAAAGCCTTCTCCCAGACACTCTACACCATAAAAAGTGGAACAATAATAATGAAGCAAGGAGAACCACTACTAAAGCAAAAAGGAAAAACCTACTGGGCACACAGAGATGGAATCAGCCTACCCGAAAAAGTAAAAATAGAAATGGAACGCTACTACTCACTGAACATAAACAACCTAAAAACACCCAAAGAAATACTTCCAAACCCCCAAGAGATAAAATACTAACAAAAAACATTCACAAAAACCCTCCAAGCAGCACAAAAAGACACACTCCAACCCCAACCCAAAAATTCAAATTCCAATTAGCCCCCTAAACTGATGCCCAAAACTAAGCCCCAGAACACCACACATTAACCCTTCGACCCCTACCTAATAAAGACGCCCGCCCCTTTACATCCTGAAACTTCCCACTTTCACTTTTAACGCTTCCATCAAACCTACAACAAAAACACAGCTCAACATATAACATAATTACCCCCAGCTCAAAACCACACTTCAACAAAATGTGCTATTCAGCACACTCCCCATTTTTTTACTGCTATCAGCCATACAAAAGTTTAAAAAAATTTTAAAAAGGAATTGGAATCTCTGTAATGAAAAAATCAAACTAACTCCCCGGAAAACTCCTAAAATATGAGGTGAATTATTAATGCAAACTTATCCCTGGTGGACCAAAGAGCAAATAGAATTCGCCAAAGAAATAGAGCAATTCGCTACCGAAAACATACCCCGAGCTGAAGAATTATTCTGGACCAGAACCTTCCCCATGGAATTAGTAGAAAAGGCAGTAAAAAGAGGATACTTCGGAGCAGGAATTCCCAAAGAATACGGCGGCCTAGGCCTAGGCTGCACAGGAGCGTGCATAGCCTGCGAACAGCTAAACCGCATGTATGCCGTAGGCCACATACTAGTAACCAGCTACATAGGTGGACTACACCAAATCCTACACAATGGCACCGAAGAACAAAAGCAAGAATGGCTAACCAAAATGGCCAAAGGACAACTAGGAGCAGTATGCATAACCGAAATCTTCGCAGGATCAGATGCAGCCTCAGTAATGACCACCGCCGAAAAAGATGGAGACGAATGGATAATTAACGGCAAAAAAAGATTCACAACCACCGCAGGACCCGCAGAAAGATACCTCGTATACGCAAAAACAAGCGACGACCCAGAAGCCCGAAGAAAAAACCAACACCTCACAACCTTCGTGGTGGAAAAAGGAACTCCCGGATTCCACCTAGAAAAAGTAAACCCCCTCGTTGCATTCGACAACCTCCCCAACAGCTACCTAGACTTTGACAACGTCAGAGTACCAGACTTCAACAGAATAGGACCAGTAGGCGGCGGCTGGAACATAATGATGACTGGACTCAATTTCGAGAGGTTGATTGGTGCTGCTGCGGCTGCTGGTGCTTTGGAGGATGTTATTAAGCAGGTGATTTATTATACAAGTAGACGTGTACAGTTTAGATCGCAAATCAGTGATTTTCAGCATAACCAGTTCAAGATTGCGGATATGATTACCAAGCAGCAGGTTGCCCGCCTCGTTACCTTCTATGCGGCTTATATTATGGATATGGGTCAGATGGCGGCTATAGAGTCCGGCATTGCTAAAATGTTGAATACTGATTACGCCACCGAGATTGGCCTTGACGCCATACAATTGATGGGTGGCGATGGTTTGACCCGCTTCTATCCCGTAGAGAGGCTGCTTCGTGAGGGTAAGATTGGCCAGATTGTGGCTGGTACTAATGAGGTTCAGAAAATGGTCATCTACAGGATGGGCGCATTGGGCTATTTGGATTGGCCTTACAGGCTGCGGTGGAACGAAAAACTGGAGACTCCCACGTTATCTCTTGGAAAGGGACCTTGGTACGGGAAGGAGATAACTGAGGATGTTATGCTTAAGATTTTGGCAGAGGACTACAGGTGCAACCCCGGACTCTACATGGCTATAGATGATTGTGAGAAGGAGACTGGTCTCTCAAAGGAGAAGATATTGGAGCTTTGGGCTAAGCTGGAGCAGAAGGGCTTGATAGTCACATTCAAGGACAGACGTGGGAATGTGATAATGGCTAAAGCGAACTATGTGGGTATAAGGAAAGCCTACCCCCTGGAGCACTACAAGTGGTTCCCAGACTGGTTTGACGTGGAAAAATTAGGCTTCTAGAAAAATAAAGGCGTCAAACTATTTTTATTTTTTTAATTTGGCTCTTTTTTGCTCCGTTCCATAGTTTTACTTTTTCCGAAGTATTCGTGTAGTGTTTTGAATATTTTAATTTTGAGTTCATCGTGCAAAATTTACAAAACATCTATGATAAAAGTGGGAAAATAAATTGTGTGATGATGCGCTCTTGCGAGTTTATTTTTTTGTTTAGAGCCATCCTTCTTGCGTGTATTTTACGAGTTTGGAGTTGGCTTTTTTCCAATCTTCGCTTGCTGATTCAAAAATTCTTTTGGCTCTAATGTTGGCTTCCTCTAAGATGTCTTGTTCATTAATGTTGACAAATTTACCTTCATAAAGTATTACTTTGCCATTTATTATTACATTGTCTACTTCTGTCCCGTTCGTGGAATAGACGAGGTTGGGAATAAAGTTTCTGAAGGGACGGGAAACAGTGGGCGTGAGATGTGGGTGTCTGAGGTTGAGGGTTATTACGTCTGCTTGTTTTCCCACTTCAAGGCTGCCCACCTTGTCATCTATTCCAAGAATTTTTGCTCCTCCAATGGTGGCCAGTTGGAGGGTCTTCCATGCGGGGAGCCTAGTGGGATCCTTGTGTAGTGTTTTGGTTAGGAGGCTTGCAGTTCTCATTTCTCGGAAGAGATTGTGGCTTCCGGGACCTGGGGCTTGGTCGGTTCCCAGTCCGGCGCTTCCTCCCAACTCTACATAGTGGCCTACCGGGGGGACTATTCCGTCAATCATTCCTATGGCGCTGGGGCAGACAACCATTTTCACCCCTTCCCTAACCATTAATTCCCTTTCTATCTCATTCGTGTCGTGGCAGTGGGCGGCTAAAAGAAAGGGTCCCAATAATCCGTTTTTGTGGAGCACTTTTACCGTGGAAGCATTCTTTCCGTATCTGCCAGTTATTTGGAGTCTTTCTCTTTGTCCCTGGGCTACATGCATGTGTATTCCTGCGTTTTGCTCAACGGCTTGTTCCTTAATGGTTTTAAGTAAGTCAAGGGATACCATGTCTAGTGCTTGGGGTCCATACATACAGGTTACCAATTCTTCTGAGCTGAATTTTCGAAAGAGTTCTTGGGCCCTTTTAAGCTCGTTTTCTCCCTTGGAAGGGTCAAATTCGTAGAGGTCTGTTGGTTTCAGATGAATTCTACTGTAGCCTACCTCGTTTATCATTTCGGTGGCGACCACTCTCACTTGCCAAGGTAGATAAACTTTCTCTAAAATGTCTGCTGCGTTTATGGTGTACTCCGCAAAGGTGGTTGTTCCGGTTCGCAGTCCCTCTAAGACTCCCAACTTTGACCCCCATATGAGGTCTTCCAGATTCATGTGCATAGCCAGTGGCAGTATACCCTTGTTCATCCATTCAATTTCCGGTAAGTCCTGTGCGCCGCCTCGAAGCAAGGTTAAAGGGGTATGGATATGTCCATTAATTAAGCCTGGCATCGTTACATGATTTGTGCCGTCAATTATTCTATCTGCTTCTTTGTAATTGAAGCCGTTGGTAGAACCTACGTAGGTTATTTTTCCATCCTCAATTCCCAATGAGCCATCTTGAATTATTCGCAGATTGTCTCCTTGGAATGTGACTAGCCAAGTATTTATTATTGCAATATCCATATTTTTGTCACTCCAATGTGATTTCTAGCAATGGGGTACGAATTGAAAACAATTCCACTTGAAAATCCTTTTTGGAGGCGGTAAAATGTTTGAAAAGGTTAATGCTTATTTGTTCATTATTTTGAGGCTTTTTAAATTTCCCCTTTTACTTTGCTCACCGAAAAAACGTCCCCAGATTTTAGTAGGGATATTCCCGCCTTTTTTCCTATGATTTCTATTTGTATAATTTTCTGGGGATTCTTTAAATCCACCTTACCCCAGCCAATATTTTTTGCTAAGAATTCTATGATTTCCTGGGTGTGATACTGGTCGTAGAATCTTTTATTCACCGTCATTCTCCAAGTCTCATTTTCCCCTATTCCCTCAGCAAGTTTTTTCACATGTTCCTGCATTTCTTCAAGGTCGGATGAACACCAAACATCGATTGGAATATAATTGTAGGTGAACCAGAAGTGTTCCGGTTCCTCCCTACACAGTTGTGCAAGCTTTCTATTTATTTCTCTGGGGTCTGAAGAGGTAATAATTAGAAAAATTCCCCTAGCTGGTGACCTTAAAAGTTTCGGCTGGGTCTCGCCCACTTTTTCTAACACCCACAAAACCTCCTGTTCGGACTCTTTTATGTTCCGCATATCATAAGTGACAAGAAGATTTGGATTCTCCATTCATGATCCTCCCTATAAAACGTTTCACTAATCCTAAAACTTTTAACCATTAATAATTATACACCTTAAACCTTTAAATCAAACCTTTAATTATCTATCGAAAACAAAAGCTTTCAAAACAAGTATGTACCAGTAAATCGGACATCAAAAATTAAAATACCATAAAAGTTTATTTATCACCTTGCACGTAGGAAATTAAAAATAAAATTAGTTTGAACAGATTAGAGGGACTCATTATGAGTGACATTTATCAAGAACTTCGGGAAGCGGTCACAAAAATTGACACCGATAAATTGGGCGAACTCAAGGAGAAAGTTCTGAAAACCCCCAACATTGATGTTGATAAACTCGTTGAAAGTATCAGAAGCGGTTTAGAAGAAGTGGGAGCGAAGTTTGAATCTGGGGAGTACTACTTGGCGGAGCTCATTCTCATAGGCACAGAAGTATCTGAAGCTGTGCAAAAATGGAAACCTCTATTTGAAAAAAGGGAAACAAGTAAAAAAATGAAAAAGGCGGTTATTGGCACAGTAGAAGGAGACATACACGACATTGGTAAAAACATTGTGGGCATGATGCTGGCGTCCAGCGGCTTCGAGGTGGTTGATCTGGGTAACGATGTTACCCCAGAAAATTTTGTCCAAGCAGTTAAGGAAAACAAGCCGGCAATAGTAGGTATGTCCGCCCTCCTAAGCACAACACGAGACAACATAAAGAGAACTATAGACGCCCTGAAAGAAAACAAATTACGAGAAAACGTGAAGATAATAGTGGGTGGAGCTGCCGTGGACGAAGACTTCGCAAAGGCTGCGGGGGCAGATGGTTTTGCAACCAATGCTGCTGATGCGGTTCCACTGGTTGAAGACCTTTTAGGAGGCATATAATTTGGCAAATCTTTCACCTCGAGAAAGAGTAGAGATGGTTGTAAACCACGAGGAGCCTGACCGGGTGCCGGTAGATTTTGGTGGGATGAACACCTCAATCTATGAAATGCCCGAGTGGTGGCCTAAAAAGGCTCCCTACTTTGGATATAAGGCCCTAGTTGACTATCTTGGCCTTAAGGATGTGCCTAAACCCTACTTGAATTCTGGAAATTGTGTAATAAATGTGGATGAGAGGATACTTAATAGGTACGGGGTAGATTTCCAGTACCTTTACATGTCTATACCCAAACCTAAGATGCACCCTGATGGAACTATTGAAACCATCTATGGTTTGAAAGTTAAACCAGTAGGTTACTACTTGGAGGTTTACGATCCTCCTCTCGCGGGAAAAATCACCACCAAAGACATAGACAACTTTAAATGGCCTGACCCAGAGGATCCCGTGTTTTCAAACAAGGCCAAGGAACGTGTGCTTAGGATGAGAAAGAATAGCGATAGAGTAATTGTTGCCCTAGCCTCATTTGCTGAACAAATATTTCAAAACTATGCTTGGATTCGTGGGTTTACCCAGATGATGCTTGATATGCAGAGAGAACCAGAACTCTTCCACTATCTAACTGACACCCTGCTTACAGTAGAGGAGGGAATAATAGAAGCTTTCTACACTGAGGTGGGTGAACACATAGACTTCGCATACATTGCTGAAGATATGGGCACCCAACAGGCGCCATTCGTCTCACCAAAACAGTACGAAAAGTTCTGGAAACCATACCACAAAAGAATGATAAAACACATCAAACAGTTCACAGACGCAAGAATAATGTGGCACTGCTGCGGAGCAGTTGCACCACTAATTCCCCACCTAATAGACCTCGGTGTAGACATACTTCAGGTTATCCAGCCTCTAGCTAAAGGAATGGATCCAGAATCCCTCAAAAAGTCTTTTGGACACAAGCTAACTTTCGATGGAGGCATAGATGTACAAAGACTTCTACCAAAAGCTAGTCCTGAAGAGATTAAAGCAGAATGCAAAAGAGTAATTGAAATTCTAGGCAGAGGCGGCGGATACGTTTTTGCACCAGCACACAACATTCAGCCAGACACCCCACCCCAGAACGTGGTAGCCATGCTCGAAGCAGGAATCGAATACGGCAAATATCCCCTAGGAAAATAACTCATCTTCTCTCATCTTAACCAAAACAAAATAAATAAAAGATAAGCGTAAAAAGGTTTGAAGAGTCAGATAGAGACAAGCTTGTTAGAATAAGATTTGGAACTAACAATAGAATTATTGGGAAAAGTTTTGAAAATCGTTGGTGAGAACCACGTCATCCAAAGAAGAGCTATTGAAGAAGATAGCTGATGCTGTCGTAAATCTGAATGTTGAAGAAGCTAAAAAGAATGCAGAAGAGGCATTAAAGTCAGGAATTTCCCCACTTGAAGCCATAAATGAAGGGTTTGTCAAGGGGCTTCGAAGGGTTGGAGAACTCTTTGAAAATAAGGAGTATTTCCTCGCAGACATGATTATGGCTGCTGAAGCCTTTAAGGCAGGTATGGAGGTTTTAACGCCTCACATTAAAAAACATGGAAAGAAGAGGGGTGTAATAGTAATTGGGACGGTTAAGGACGATATACACGACCTTGGCAAGAATATCGTAACAACCCTACTTGCCTCCGAGGGTTACGAAGTTCACGACCTGGGCATAGACGTCTCCGCGGAAGAGTTTGTAAAGAAAGCCCAGATAGTTAAAGCGGATATAGTTGGCCTTAGTGCGTTGTTGACGACGACCATGGAGCGCATACCTGAGGTGATCGAAGCCTTAAAGGAAGCGGGGCTAGATAAAGTTAAAGTAATTGTGGGCGGTAGACCTGTTACCCCAGAGTTCGCTAGGGAGGTTGGTGCAGACGCCTACTGTGAAGACGCTATAAAGGCATTAGATGTTGTTAAAAGACTTTTGGAGGGCTAGAAGCGTGTCGTCGGTTTTAGAACGTGTTCTTGTAACTTTAAGCTTCAAGGAACCTGAGTGGGTTCCTGTAATTCTCTTTCCCGAGTGGGATTTTCTAGCTGATCTTTATGGTGTGCCTTTAAAGAAGCTTCTTGAGGATCCAATGTTACAAATTGATGCCGGTGAAAAAATGAGGCAGCGCTTCCCTGAAGCATTTATAGCGACATCAGTATGGGTTCCTTACGCTCATGCTTCAGGCTTCGGATGCCAGCTATCTGAACCTGAAGACGAAATTCCGGGTGTCAAAAAGGTTGCTGTAATTACTCCCGAAGATATTGACTCTTTGGAAATTCCCGACCCTCAGAGCGATGGTCTAATGCCCAAATACTTAGAGTATCTTAAGATTCAGCAGAAAGTTAAGGGGAGCTCTGGAATCGGAGACTTTGGTCCGGTGGAGCTTGCCTGTGAAATTATGGGTTATACCAATTTCCTTAAACTCATTTCCCAGAATCCCAAATACGCCCACAAACTGCTGGAAATTACCGTGAAGTCTTGTACAAACTGGTTCAATACCCTCATTGATGTTATTGGTGGCTCCGCCCTCTTTGTATTGGTGAGTGATCACACAACGGGTTTTCTGAGAGCCAAGCAGTGCCAAGAATTCTTCACACCATACCTGAAAAAGTTTCTAGACAATATTAGAAGTAAAGTAAGCATTATCCTATACCACAATGAAAACTATGCGGCACATGTTCTAGATCAAATAGAACAGATGAAAATAAACATTTTCCACTGTGGTGAAATAGGAGACCTAGAAACAGCAAAGAAAAAAACATATGGAAAGTACACCCTAATGGGCAACATCCACCCCCGAGACGTAATGCTCAGAGGAACGCCCCAGCTGGTTGAAGAGACCTGCAAAGAGGTAATCCAGAAACTGGGACCAGGAGGCGGATTCATACTCTCCACTGGAGGAGGTGTAAGCAGAAATATTCCTCTCCACCATGTGGATCTCCTTGTAGAATGTGCAAAAAAGTACGGGAAATCTCCAATAAAGACAGCGTAGAAATTAACTGAAAAACAGAAAAAGGCAGCATTATTTTTTGGTCATATTTTCAGTATTTTCTTGGCGTTCTCTCCCAGTATTAGTCGGGTTTCTTCCCCGCTGAACTTCAAGCCATACCTTTTCCCATTTTTTGGAAGGTTTTTAATCCAATTAACCCATTCTTCCAGTTTCATCATGGAGTTAGCGTATGGCCAATCACTGCCAAAAAGTATCCTATTTTTGAAGGGAACAGCAAAGGTGAGCGGTAAATCCATAAGCATCCTTAGATTATTAAGCAGTATCTGGGGGGCTCCGCGTGCCAACATCTGACCCGTAAATGAAATCTCGGTGTGAATTCCCGACTTAAGAGAGCCTATTTCTGCCAGTGTGGGGGCTCCGCTTATTCCACCCATGTGGGCTGCCACTATTCTCAAATCTGGGAAAGCTGTTTGGACATCGTCAAGATACATTGGGTTATTGTATTTAACTTCGAAGGGAATGAAGATTAAGCCGCAGTGGCAGAGTAGTGGAACACCCAACTCTACGCACTTCTTATAGAGGGGAAAGCAAACTGGATCGTTAGGATAGTAGCCTGCGTCGGGGTGAAACTTGAGTCCCTTCATTCCCCACTCTGTGACACCTTTTTCAAGTAGTTCAACTGCCTTATCTCCCCTTCTTGGGTCAACCCCCACAAAGGCGATAAGCCTGTCGGGATATTCATCCGCTGCCCTTGCATGGTACCTATTTTGCTCCTCTATTGACATTTTCGCTTTACCCACCTTTAACTCGAAGTCAACTGGCATAATCACCGCTTTATCTACTCCCGCTTTATCCATGTCTTCCACAATGGTGCTGGCATCTTTTTTCCAAAATTCGGGCATCATGTCTCTAAGCACTTTTTCCTTGGAGATACCCAGATTCAGGGAGAGAGATTGGGCTATAAGCTCCCAGTAAATGTCGGGATAAAAATCTTTGTGGCTTAAATGGCAATGCATATCCACTATCACTAATAGGCCTCCTTCGTTAAATACGATTTCTTCTCACCCATTTATAACCGAATACATTATATGTTTGAATGTGGATAATTGGAACATTATTAGTTTTCAAGTTCTATTTTAGGTTTTCGTGAGGTTTGAAGTATGAAAATTACCCATAAAGAAGGAAAATTTGATGGGAAAGGCAAAATAAAACTATACTACCAATTCTGGAAACCAGAGAATGTTAGGGCAGTGATTGTGGCGGCGCATGGTTTGGCTGAGTACTCTGGTAGATATACTCATGTGGCTGAGCACTTCGCCAATGAGGGAATCGCATTCTACGCGTTAGATCATAGGGGGCACGGTCTTTCTGAAGGTGTTCGCGGACACGTAGATAGTTTCGATGACTACTTGGAAGATTTGGACACCTTCATTGATATGGTTAAAAAAAGTGAAAAAGGAAAAAAGACTATTCTCCTCGGTCACAGTATGGGCGGAACAATAGCTATAGCATACGCTCTAAAAAACCCAAATAAAATAGATGGCCTGATTCTGTCATCACCAGGATTAAAACTCGCCAGCGAGTTAGACCCAGAAATTGTAAAATCAATATTGGAGCTCTCAAAGAGCAACCCCACTCAGGAGCTACCAAACCAAATAGACCCAAACAACCTCTCACACGATAAACAAGTATGCGAAAAGTATGACAAAGACCCACTAGTCTTTAAAACCATCACAGCCAGATTCGCAGTTGAATTCTTCACCACCATGGAGACGCTTCTTAAGAATGCGGATAAACTCAAGGTTCCCACGCTGCTTTTAGTCGCCGGAGAGGATAAACTGGTAAGCCCCGAGGGAAGCAAGGAGTTCGCCAAGAAAGTGAAGGAAAAAGACTTCAAAATGAAAATCTATGATGGATTCTACCATGAACTTTTCAACGAAGTTGAAAAAGAAAAAGTTTTCAAAGACATAGACAATTGGCTGAAAAAAAGAATCTAAACAAAAATCATAAATCCAAACTTCCGAGCCTTAATTTCTCCTTTCTCTTTTTTGTAGAATTCTCAAGTAGGCGGGGAGCTGCAAGCCTCAACCGAAAAATTTTCTTGAAACCTCTAACCAGTGCAAAAGAAATAGGCAGCAACTTAAAAAGCAAAAATTCACAAATTTGGGATGCGGACATGAAGATTTTTTAAACACTTTACTCAACATAATTCTGATAATTATGTTTGGAGAAATTGAGGCGGCAACGAAAAGACTTAAACCAGTAGTCAATCATACGCCAGTAATGACTAGTCGTACTCTCGATGCCTTGACTGGAGGACGTATTTTTCTAAAGTGTGAGAATTTTCAGCGTGTTGGCGCCTTCAAGTTTCGTGGAGCTTACAACGCCATAAGTCAACTAACTCCTGAAGAAAAGCAAAGGGGCGTTATTGCCCACTCATCCGGCAACCATGCACAAGCTGTAGCTCTGGCGGCAAAGCTCTTGGGTATAAAAGCAGTAATCGTTATGCCCAAAAACACTTCCCCCGTAAAAATGGCTGCTACACGGGGCTACGGAGCAGAAATAGTCTTATCTAGCAATAAGCCCACCGACAGGGAAGAAAAGGCTAAACGCCTAAGCACCGAACACGGCTACGCACTTATTCATCCCTATGATGATTTAAACGTAATTTATGGAGCTGGAACTGCTGCATATGAACTAATAGAAGATGTAGGCCCACTAGACTTTGTCTTTGCACCAGTGGGTGGTGGAGGATTGTTGAGCGGGACATCCATTGCAGTAAAAGGACTATGTCCGGAGGCGAAAGTAATAGGTGTTGAACCCAAAAATGCTGATGATGCCTACCACTCTTTTAAAACAGGTAAACTCATTACCTCAACTAACCCCCAAACAATCGCGGACGGGCTCAGAACCTCATTGGGAAAAAACACCTTCAAGATTATAAGAGAAAACGTTGATGACATAATAACCGTAACTGAGAAACAAATAATTGAAGCCATGAAATTCCTATGGGAACGAATGAAACTCGTGGCTGAGCCTTCAGGCGCAGTTTCACTAGCCGGCCTACTATACGGAGGCCTCAAGGTCAAAGAGAAAAAAGTAGGAATAATAATCAGCGGTGGGAATATAGACCTCACAAATTTCTTCAAACTCCTAGAGCAAAAAATAAAGAGTTAACCCCACATTTTTTGAATATTTTTGCGTCACCGTTAAAAATCACCTTACTCTATATCTTAAGAAAGGTCCAGTTTTTCAAAGACACTTTTTTCAGGGTGATTATTAAATGGGCGAGCTTAGATATAATCCAGTTCTTGGCGAGTGGATTATCGTTTCGGGCAAGAGAAAGGAGCGCCCCTTGCTGCCAAGTGGTGTTTGCCCCTTCTGTCCCGGGTCTCCTGAGGTCCCCTCAGCTGACTGGGATGTTCTAAGTCTTCCTAACAAGTTTCCCTCACTTGTTCCCGAACCTGACGCGCCTGAGACTGGGGGAAACGACTTTTACCGTGTAGCTCCCGCCCAAGGGGTCTGCGAAGTGGTTCTCTACACTCCAGAACATAATAAAACTTTAGCGGGCTTGAGCGTTTCCCATATAAGGAAGATAGTTGACCACTGGGCATACAGATACACCGAGCTGGGACAGAGAGACTATGTAAAGTACGTTTTCATATTTGAAAACAAGGGGAGAGTCATCGGGGTGACCTTAGACCATCCACACGGCCAAATCTATGCGTTCCCCTTCATTCCTCCCAGAATTGAGAGAGAGTTGGAGTCGAGTAAAAATTTCTATGATAAGAGTAAGGATTGCTTATTCTGCAAGATTACCGAGCGGGAAAAAAGGGACAAAGTTAGGGTGATTATGGAAAACGATGACCACATTGCGTTTCTACCCTTTTATGCCAGGTGGCCCTTCGGTGTACACATTCACACTAAGAGGCATGTTCAAAGCCTCCCGCAGCTAACTGGTGGAGAGAGGGATAGTCTGGCTCAGATTCTGAAGGACTTATTAATGACTTTCGATAAGCTTTTTGATTTTAGCTTTCCCTACATCATGGCCCTGCATCAGAAGCCCACAGACGGAAGCAACTATGAATATTACCATTTCCATATTGAATTCTCGTCGCCAGTCAGGGAAAAAGAGAAACTGAAATTTTTCGCCGGAGTAGAAGAGTCCATGGGCACAGTGACGTTTGACTATCGCCCAGAGGATAAGGCTCAAGAGTTAAGGAAGGCTTACTCAAAAATCAAGCACTGAACAAGCCAATCAAAAAACTTTTTTGAACAGAAAATAATTTTATCATTTTTCTTTGACGGTGTTACCGTTTTGGCTTATTTTCCTCCTTATCTTTTCGACTAGAATATCTGCTATTTCCTCAATTATAGGCTCAGTGCACAGTATCTCAACATTTGCTACCTGCTTTTTCACTTTCTCAAGTATCTCGGGAATATCTTTTTCGGTGTGTTTGCAACGTGTCAAAAACAGAGGAACCACAACTATTTTGTTAAACCCTTCGCCGGCTAGCTGATTTATGGTTTCGGGAATGCTTGGCGAGCAAAATTCTGAGAAACCCACCTTCACCTCTAAGCCTGTTTTATCCTTCACCTTCTCCGCGAGTTTCTCGCTATCCAACTTATGAGGATCATTTATTTTCCCAGTGTTCCTTGGCAGTTTTCTAACAATATCTGATATTTTTTCCATGATTTGTTCTGCTTGCCCCATTTCATAGTCTAATGGCGTGTCTCCGTGGGCAGCTATAACAACTCCAACCTTCTTCATCTTTCTCACCTTTAAACTAGTGATTCTGAGTCTCTTATGAAAGACAAATTTTATAATCCAGAAAGACGCCTTCTAGTATTATGATACAAAAGGCATTGGAAAACTACATGCATAAATTTATTGTGGATATCTGCAAAGAAATTGGGCCACGAGAATCGGGCTCAAAGGAAGAGGAACTCGCAGGAAACAGGGTGGAAGAGGAACTGAAAAAATTCTGTGATAAAACACACCAAGAAGAATTCATCAGCAGCCCCACAGCTTTTCTGGGCTTCATCAGGTACGGTTCAATAATGATAATTTGTGGAATCATCCTCTACTGGTTATCCCTCTTAACTGATCTAGGATGGCTTCAAATTGGCACCAATCCCATCGATTTGGTTTTAATCGGCCTGGGACTAGCGCGAGGCAGTTCCCTTGGCTTGGTTCTCTCACTAATTGCCAGCATACTTGCGGTTTTTGCAGTTAGCTACTTCATTCTAGAAGTGATGCGCTACAGAGAACTAGTGGACTTTATGTTCCCCAAAAAGAGGTCCAAAAACATCATTGGAACAATAAATCCCACTGGCAAAGTTAAACACACCATAATTTTTGCCGGCCACCACGATTCAGCCTACGAATTTAACATATTTTACTACCTAAAGACAATAGGTAGTTTAACAATCTTCATAGGCTACCTTGGAGTAGTAATCTTTAGCATCGTTAGCGTTTTGAAAACAATCTTTTATTTCCTCCCCCTCAACTTAACCCTAGTCTTTTTCTGGTTCGGAATTTTCTTCCTGTTCCTAACTCCCATCGCAGCCATCTACATTTTCTTCCACAGCTATAAACCAGTACCAGGAGCCTTCGACAACCTATCCGGAGTGGCCGTGGTGCTAGGAATAGGCAAATACTTATCCGAAAATAAGAACAATCCAAAAATATATCCCAAAAACACTCGCATCCATCTAATCTCATTTGCCGGTGAGGAAGCTGGACTACGGGGATCCAAACGCTACGTTAAAGCCCACTATGAGGAATTAAAGAAAAATAACACTATTTTAATAAACATGGATGGCATAGCAGCAAAGGACTCCGCCGTTATATTTGAGAAAGAAACACTAATAGGCGCAAAACACAACCCCGAATTATGCAACACTTTATTAAAAATTGCTCAGGAACAAGGCATAAATGCCCGCCTAGGAGCTTTACCCTTCGGAGCAACAGACGCCGCAGCCTTCAGCCGCAAAAAACTGCCAGCAACAACAATCGGATCCCACGAACTAAAAGGAAGGCTACCCGAATTCTACCACACAAGACTTGACACCCCCGAAGTAGTGGACAAAGAAGCCCTAGGACAAATACTACAAATCTGCCTAGGATACATAAAATACATCGACAATTTAACTTAACACATAACACTTACCTTTTTTTATAAAAAAGAATAAATTCCCACAACTGGAGGTTACCGAAAATGGTTAAACCGAAAAATAAGTCCCAGACACAACCAGTTTTTCCACAATACAAAGGAGTCGAAGAGCTAATCCCCCAAGTCTACTCCATAACCACGTTCGGAAATGTAGGCTTCATTGTCACAGAGGAGGGAGTAGTGGTTGTGGACACAGCTGTACACCAGTTTGGGGAAATAATTAGAAACGATATTCGCAAGGTTACTGACGCCCCCATTCATTCAATTATCTACACCCACGGACACTATGACCACGCTTTTGGTGTTTGGGCTCTGCTAAAAGACGCTGAGGAACGAGGAGACCCTAAACCTAGAATCATCGCCCATGAAAACGTGGTTAAACGCTTTAACCGTTACCGGAAACTGCAGGGTCAACAGGAATTCATTAACCGCATTCAGTTCAGCGTCCCCGAAGGGACAAGCGCCGTACCCAAAGAATATCACTACCCGGACCTAACATATCACGACCGCTTAAGCTTTCGGCTCGGCGGCTTAACCTTTGAATTACGGTTTGGGATGGGAGAAACAGACGATGCCACCTGGATTTGGATTCCCGAGAAAAAAGTCGTCTTCTCAGGAGATTTTCTCTTGTGGTCCTTTCCCAATTTGGGTAATCCCTTCAAGGTTCAACGCTACGAAACTGAATGGGCGGACGCCCTAGAACAAATGGCTTCACTCCACCCCCAAATTCTAGTACCGGGACACGGACCAGTCATTCGCGGCGAAAAAATTCAAAAAGTTTGCCTCAACACCGCCCGAGCCCTACGCTACCTCCACGAAGAAGTTGTGAAACGCTTAAACAAGGGTGCCTGGATTGAGCAGATACTAGAAGAGGTGCAACTCCCTGAAGAATTAGCCAAAAAATCCTATTTAGCCCCAATTTATGGATGCCCCACATTCGCCATCCACGCTATATACAGACGTTATGCAGGCTGGTACGACGGCAACCCCTCCCACCTATTTCCCTCAAAGACCGCAGACATCGCCAAAGAAGTTGTAAAACTAACTGGAACAGAAGCATTACTTAACCGAGCTAAGGAACTAAGAAAAGCTGGAGAAATACAATTAGCACTCCACCTAGTAGACTTCATAATATACAATCCCGAAACTGCAGGTTTAAAGGAGGCTCATGAACTAAAAGCAGAATTGCTCCAAGCCAAGGCTGAGCAGACAACAAGTTTCATCGCTCGTAACATCTTCTTGAATGGTGCTCGTCGGGAGCGTCATTTTACCCGCGAAGCAAAGTACCCCTAAGTAATAAAAATAGTAAGACATATATACTAATAAAATTAATTTAAACAATCTAAAAACATTATATGGGCGTAAAAAGTCTTTTGTGCAATTTTAACCGAAAGGTTGGAGTGTTGCTTCATCGTAAGTAACAATAGTGATAAAAATGATAGAGGCAACACTCCAAACTGTTACTCTCATTCTACCCATTTATGCTTTACTGACCATCCTGATAATAACCCACACCAGAAGAGAACAAAGCATAACCCTCCCCCACCACCGCTGGGGAAAACCCCGCCGAAAAAACAAGACCAGACGCAGAAGAACCCACATACGC
>CAZECW010000023.1:0-3787 GCA_964510585.1 uncultured archaeon
GTTGTGTACACCTCGAAGCCCGCTTCCCTAAAGTCCTCAACAATATAGCGGAGCATAGCATAAGCCTCGCCTATCAAACCCGAGATCTCCCCCTCAACAAAACCGCCTCCAGAAAAAAACTCGAAAACCAGTAATTTCAACCAAACCACCACAACTTAGTCATCTGCAAACCTTAACAGGTTTCCCTTTAACATTCTAGCGACGCGAAGTTTTTTAAATACAGACACTGATTCAAACTTTAACTAGTACCTCTATAATTTTTCCGGGAATGTTGGACTATTCAAAAATTTAACCCTTTTATGGTGTTTCTTATGAGGGTTATACCAGTAATGGATGTTTTGAAGGGAGAAATTGTTCAAGCCATTAGTGGAGAACGCCAGAAATATCAGCCAGTAAAAACAGTTCTCTCAGCCTCTTCAAAACCGTTGGATATAGCCTTGGCCTTCCAGGAGATTTATGGTTTCGATGAGCTCTACATAGCGGATTTAGACGCCATACAGGGATTAGGCTCAAACATTAAAGCAGTCAAAGAAATTTCCAGTAGAACCAATTTAAAACTAATTGTGGATGCGGGAGCAAACAATCCAAAGGATGCCAGGCGAATCTTGGAAGCCGGCGCACAAAAAGTCATTGTGGCCACAGAAACACTAGAATCAGTCAAACAGTTGGAAGAATGTGTAAAGGCGGTGGGAAAACAAAAAATCGTGGGAAGCCTAGACTACAAGGAGGGAAAAATTCTCACAAAATCCGCAGAGTTAATAAAATTAAATCCGGTTCAGGCAGCAGAAATATTTGAGAGGAAGGGCGTCGGCGAAATTATTTTCTTAGAGCTCTCCAAGGTAGGAACCCTCCAAGGAGTAGAAAAGGAAACCCTAAAGGGACTAATTGAAAAAGTCAACATACCAGTCCTAACGGGTGGGGGAATAGAAAGCATAAACCAGGTAATAGACTTGCAAAAAATAGGAGTAGCGGGCGTCCTCATTGCCACAGCACTACACAAGGGAAAAATCCGCCCCGAAGACCTACAAAAAATAACCTAAAAAAGGAGAATTCGAAAATTCAAAGAGAACGCATTTCTATTTGCACTTAAAGGCTGCAGGTACCGAGTAACCGTGTGTTTTGACGAGTCAAAACCTTGTATTGTGATTTCAGCGACATGTTTATTAAAAATGTGTACACTTTATATAAATGGTGTACAAATTGGTCGAGAAGACAATGTCTGCAAGGTTCGATTCCGAACTGTATGAGGAGATTCTAGAATATGCCCGAGAGAAGGGCATACCCAAGACGAGGGCGCTTCGAGAACTTACAAAAGAGGGGGTTGCAAGGTGGAGGCTAACAAAGGCTTTATCCCTCTACAAGGATGGGAAAATAACGATTTGGAAGGCGTCACGAATGGCAAAAATTCCACTCTCAAAAATGGTTGAGATTGCCGCCTCCGAAAAGATACCCATTCACGTCTCAGAAGAGGATTTAGAAAAGGATTTCAAAGCTGTGTTCGGTGAAACCTTTTGAAAGTGGTACTCAACGCAAGCCCTATTATTTATATTGGAAAAAAGAGAAGGATGGATATCCTAAGACTTGTGTTCGAAAAGAGTATCATCCCCCCAGATGTAGAGGAAGAAATAATGAAAATCGCTGATAGTCCCGAAGCCATACAGTTACAAGAAGCCATAAGGGAGGGATGGATAACTGTGGATGGGACTTTCAAAGACCAGTCGGCGCAGATTGCAATGTTGTTTCCTGAGTTAGATAGAGGGGAAGCCGCTGCCATAGCATTAGCAATTGAGCAGCAGACAGAAGGTGTTGTGATAGATGATGCCGAAGCTAGGAAGGCAGCAGAATATTTTAAGCTGAAGGTTTATGGCACTCTATACATCATTCTAGAGGCATTTAAACGCAAAATTCTGAAATCCAAAGCAGAAGTAAGAAGCATGGTAGACAACATGCTGAAAAGGGGCTTTTACCTCTCCACAGAAGTTTATGCAAGATTTCTAAACCTCCTAGACAAAGTTAGATGAATTTAAGGCTATATGTGGTCTATGTATGTTAGTCTCCTGAATTTGAAGAAAGTTATTTTAAAGGGTAATAATAACTATAGTTGCATGGTTGAGTGTTTGTTTTGTAGAATTCTCAGAGGAGAGGTAGAATCTAAAAAGGTCTATGAGGATGAAAATAATATAGCAATACTTGATATCAATCCTCGAATGCATGAATGTCAAGTGCTGGTTATCCCCAGAACGCATGTTAAACAATTCTACGAGTTAAGCGACGAAGAGAACGCTAGTCTCTTCAAAGCCGTCAAAGAAGTAGCAATAATGATTAACAAAGCTTACAACCCAGATTTCGTATCCCTCTTTAGCCGAGGAATGGGTGTCCCCCACGCCCACATACTAGTGAGCCCCGCTTGGAGAAACGACATTATACTCACCGGATTTATGCTTAACCGCATGAACATATTTTTCAACGCAGGAGTCTCACCCCAGGCGCTCGACACTATAGCCGAAAAATTGAAGAACGCCAAGAGTACCTAGGAAAAGGGTTTCGCGATTCAAAACTAGCAGTCCAAAAAAATTTGGGAAATATGGGCCTTAAAACCCACTTTGTAAACTTTTTTAAATCATGGAGTAGCCTCCACTGACACTAATAGTTTGTCCTGTTATCCAGCTTGAGACATCTGATACCAGGAAGGCTACGGCGTTTGCTATGTCTGTGGGCTCCCCCAATCTTCGAATTGCGTAAGCCTTCAACATATTCTTAACTATATCAGGATTAGAGATAAGCGGTTCAACTAATGGTGTTTTCGTTGTTCCAGGGGATACTACGTTAACATTTATCATGTATCGTCCCAACTCTTTAGCTAGGGCTTTGGAGAACCCTATTATGAAGGCTTTAGCACCGGAGTAAACTGCAAAGTAGGGCTCACCTACTCTGCCGGCGTCTGAGGCTATGCTCACGATTTTTCCATACTTTCTCTCGATCATGTTTTTGATTACTGCCTTGCAACAGTTAAGAACTCCATAAATATTCACTTTTATGTCTGGTTCCCAGCTTTTCCTATCCAAGTCTGCGAAGAGTCCAAAGGCTCCCACTCCAGCGTTGTTAACCAGAATGTCTATTTTCCCAAACTCCTTCAATGTGTTTTCAACCATACTGTTAACCGCTTCCCAGTCGGTAATATCCACCTTTGCCTCTAGAGCCTTCACCCCTAGAGACCTTACTTCGCTAGCTACCTTCTTTATTTTTCCCTCATCAATATCATTTATTACTACATTTGCTCCCTCGCTAGCGAGAGTCAATGCAATCTGCCTTCCTATTCCACTACCAGAGCCAGTAACTATTGCTACTTTTCCCTTCAAACCCAAATCCAAAACCATCACATCCAGAATCTAATCAAGCCACAATAGAGATTCCTTTGAGTATATTAAACTATTGCCGCAATTAACAGTTCTTTTATTATTCATTGAGATTTCCTCAGCTTAGAGTTTAGGTTTTTAATTATTTCCTCAGCCTCTTGAACTATTCTCTCAATTAGATCTTTGACAGGCAATATCTCACCTATTAGACCCGCCACTTGCCCTGCTGCCATAAATCCCTTTTCTATATTTCCCTCAACGGTGTTTCTTATACCTTCCCAAGCATAACTAGATGTATCTACGCCTTTACTCATTAATTCTTGAAGTTTAAGCGAGAATTCAGTTTTCAACTGTCTGCAGGGTCCATAAGGCATAATAGTTATCAAAGTTTCTCTCTCTGAAGCTTTAAGAATCCTCGCCTTATAGTCTGG
>CAZECW010000024.1:0-15424 GCA_964510585.1 uncultured archaeon
CCCTAGAATACTCCTCTAACACTCCGGGTTCTCGGGAAACATTACTCCGACCAACAATCTCAACCAACCCATCGAAAAACCGGCTTCCAACCACACTAAAACTCTCCAACCACCATTTTTAAAATGAATTAAGTCAAACAATTGTCAAGCTGTAAATTAAAATTTTACTTGTAAAATCTGATATAAATCTCTTCTTATTGCACCTTACTCCTATTTTTTAGCCGAAGCATCTCCACGGTGCGATTAACAGTTACAAACGCAGAAGGAGATGTAGGCGGGAGTTTAGAATTAAATGTTACGAGCAGAAGTTTAAACAGTTGAATAATCAAAAAAGATAAAATAGCAGTTAAGGGAAGAAAAATCAGAGACAACGCGTAAACGTCTAGGAACCCGGGCGAAGTGGGAGACACAATGATAATTACATTCCCAATTAGAGGAAGCAATAACAGAGGTAAAAGTGTGAAGGACACAAAGAAGCCCAAAAAAATGGGAGAATGAGTGTGGTCTTCTCTATTTTTACCAAGCTTCGTAGTTTAGGCCCATGTCTTGCAGTTCTTTCTTCATTTTTGAGTTGAGTTCGATATACTCCTTATTGGGTTTGAATAAAAAACATATTGGTTGACGCAACTCTTCTGGATGTGGTAAGTAAGGCTTACGCGGTATCCTCTATTCAAGTAATTAAGGGGATTTTGGGGTCACCCTCTGGATGCTCGCCCGCAAACTCTTTTGATATGTGGCAGAAGGTCAAAGATTACGGAAAACTCTCCTCAGGGCATGTTTAAGCTCCCTTTGCGTATTCGTCCAGCGTTTCGGTGCAGATTTTATCCTCCACGGCCCTATAAGAATGGCTGACGTAGTGTTTCCCGCTTGTGCCATAGCAGACGCAATACTCACTTACAGCGCCGTTACAGGGGGCCATGAACCTAAGGACAAGAACATACCACTCTATAAAATATTTTAGCAGGCAGCCATTATCAACTTGTTACGTTTCCCTTCTTCTATTTATAAAATCGTGTTAGAGGCATTGTCTCCCCTTTTTTTGTCAAGTATTTTTGGTCTGCTGAAGGCTTCAGCTCACTCCATTTTTGGTCTCAGGTCTAGTATTCTTGTGGCCTTCAGCGAAGTTCTGGGATCAAAGATTTCGAAGGGCGACGAGACAAACTCTACATCAGGCCTCATCTCAGCAGCCTTAATAACAGCGTCTGTGATACCTTCCCTAACCTTTTCTAACGGCTCCTCCCCTGTTGGATAGACCCTTACTAAGAGTTTGTCTAGTGAGTAGGGGTCGCTGGAGTCAACTTTTGTGAAGATCACTTGGTACTCCATTATTCCCCCCACATTTTCTAGAGCGTCAACTAGAAGGCTTGGATTAATTAGGGTTCCCTTAACCTTAACCAGATCCTTTGTTCGGAAAGTGTAAACGCTACCCGAAATGGGTATCATTCTCTCACTTGTTCTACCGCAGTGGGGGCAGGGTTCATAGGTAACCTTCCCAATGTCTCCCAGGAGGTATCTTAGGAGCACTGTGCCCCTCCTATTGAGGTGGGTCACTGCTACGTGGCCTTCCTCGCCTTCAGCTACACGTTCGCCAGTCTCAGGGTCTACAACTTCCACAAAGTAGAGGCTGGGATCCGGATTGTGGCAGCCAGCGAGTTCGGCGCACTCTGGAAAAGCACCCTGGCACTCGGTGAATCCATAGGCGTTGCCAATTGATGGAGCATCTGCACCCAGTTCCTCCAGTCTCCTTGTCATATCATCCCTCATACTTTTAGGGCAGGGCTCCCCCAGGGCATGTATCCCTCTCACATTTGAGAAGTCTACTCCCAATTCTTGGGCCCTCATGATGAATCTTCTCATGTAGCTTGCTATGCCCAATGCGCCGGTGCACTTGTAGGCTTCCATGAGCCTTATGGCGTCGTCCATCCTTCTATGAATTGGAAAATCGGGGTGGGGCAATCCAGTGTGCCCCGCAACCACCGCGCACCCTGCAGCTAAAGATGCTGTGAGTGTTCTTATGTATGCCATGTGTGGAATTGGCCCCATGGGGAAGGCGTTAAATGTTATGTCTTCGCCTGGTACTGCATAACTGATCTTTGAGCTTCTTATGAAGAAAAGGTTTTGTGCGTAGAAGTCGTGGGTAGTATTATAGAAAATTGAGGGGATACCCATAGTTGTTCCTGTGGTCATGGTGACGTCCCAGAGGATTAGTTCGTAGAAGGGTCTCGAGGGGTCTAGCTTGAGCCGGAAGGCCTCTGGATTCTTCATGTAGTCAAACTTGCTTGTGAGTGGAAGCTTTTCCAAGTCATCAATGGTTTTTATGGATGAGGGATCAATGTCGCATTCCTTAAACAACGCGCTGTAGTAGGGGCTGTACTTTGCACATAGCTCCAATTGGACTCTGAGATTCTTGTTTCTAACCTCATTCAACTCTCTTTTTTCAAGAAATGCGGGGTCGCTCTTATCCTCCCGGTAGAGGGGAACCATATCAATGAATTTCTTCACTTTTTCGGGGGTAACCACTCGGTCCCTCAACATTTCCTTAACTTTCTCTATTATAGTCATATTCCCTCTCTCTCCAAAATATTTAGTTAATGTAATTTATGTATATTTCAAAACTTATATAGCTTTTCGAGAATTTCAGTACTTGAAAAATAATAATTCGGAGCAAACTACCCTTTTAGGGATCAAGCCAAATTCTCCAAAATACTCCTTTTTGGAGATGAAAAGTAGGGATACTAATATTATATAAGGGTGTTTATCGAAAAAAATGGAGGAGGATTGAAAAAATGATGGAGAAGGAATTTGATGCCGCCGTTGTAGGCGGAGGAATTGGTGGTTTCGGTGTTGCAGCTCAACTCCAGAAGATGGGTCTGAGAACTGTTCTTGTGGATGAGCATTCCCGGATAGGCGGGAGAGCAACCAGTTTTGAGTATATGAAGGGCTGGCTAATTGACATGGGTCACCATGGAATTAACTTGGCGGAAAAGTCTCAGATAAATGAGCTTGTTGAACTGGTGGGAAAGAAGATAGCTTGGGCTAAGCCCATAAGGGGGGTGCAGGTTTACCGGAAAAGGAAGTGGAGCAACTTCATTGAGGCCTTCGAACTTGATAGGAGTGACTTCGAGGAAATTGAAGTAATAACGAAAACCGTCAAAAAAATGAGCGACGAAGAAATTAACAGTTTGGACAACACATCGTTTAGAGACTGGATTCTACAATACACTGAGTCGGAAAACCTGCTGGAAATGTTTAGAACAATGGGTATGGGTTACACTACCATCCCAGACATGGAGTCACAGGCCGCCAGCGAAGTTCTATGGCTATACAGAGAAAACATGGAAAAAATGGGTGAATTTAGCGAAAGACCTGGGGGCGTTCCAATAGGCGGAGCCATAAGCCTAGTTAAGCCACTAGCAGAAGCATTTACTGAAAATGGGGGCATCATAAAACTTAGAACCAAGGCCGAAGAGGTTTTAATGAAGGATCAAAAGGCAATGGGCATCCGGGTCCAAGAAAAGGGAGGAGAAGAATACACAGTTAAGGCGAGGTTAGTTGTTTGCGCCATACCCATAAATCGATTGTCCGAAATACTCTTCACCAAGGAGAATCTTCCACAATTGGAAGGTAGTTGGGTTAAGAGAATGGAGAGTGTAAAGGACCAGGTTTCAGCAAGTATAGGATACATTGCTGGCCTTTCAAAGCCAATTTACAGTGAAACATCCTTCAAATGTTCCCCCGAACTGCCTCACTCCAAGACTGCATTCCAAGTTTTTGCACAGTCAAATTGTGATGAAACTGTGGCACCGAAAGGCAAGATGCTCATCTCCATGGGGGCAGCAATCAAAAAATCAAAGGTCACCGACGAGGAATCACGAAAAAAACTATTCGAACTAATCTGGATGGACGTCGAAGAAATGTTTCCAGGAATAAAGGAACTAGTAGAGTGGAATATTCCCGGATTCTTCATTGGACCGGACGGGCTGGAAAGAAAGCCGGGATTGGTAGGCAAGCTCCGACCAGACATCAAAGCTCCAGGAGTAGAGGGACTATACTTTGCAGGGGACAACTATAGGGGAAGGGGTGTAGGAGTAAACAATGCAGCCAGAAGTGCCATGATTTGCGCAGAACAAATATTCAAAGACTTAAAATAAAAAATTTGGAAGAAGTGGGTTTTTTATTATTTTTTTATTTCTAAGACTATGTTGCAGTGGTCGTCTCCTTTTGCCAGGCATTTGGTTATTGAAAGCTGGGCTTTGGGATTCATTTTGGCTAACATTGCTCCGCCCCAATCGTATATGAGTAAGTCGCAGAACTGGGGGCAGGTCTTTATGTATCTAACAAGGGGGCAGAATGATTCTCTTTTCACCATTTTGTTGGGGGATGTTTCTACCCACTCTCCCTTAACTCCCATGATCTCATCCATGTAATCCACTACTTTTGCCATGTCCTTCGCATTAGACGCATTTACCTGGAGTGCTTTTTGCAACAGAGGGCCGAATTCTTTGCCCCATTGTTGGAAATCCTCTTTTAATACTTGTAGTGCTTCGTCTCCGAACTCTTTGAAGACTGGAACAAGAATATTTTGGATAAACATTCCCATGCTGTTCACGGTAAGCTTCCATTTTTGTTCTATGGGCATTTCCATTTTTTTATTCCTCCGTGTTAATTTCCTCCTATAATCGAGGAGGTATTAAAGTGTTATGGCGATAATTGCTCATAATGTTAAAAAAACTTTAGTTAAAAGAAGTTTTATTATTAAATTTTAATTTTAAATATTTAAAATTCTTAATTAATATATGAAAATTTATAATGAATTACCTTATCTTTAAATTAAACAAAAAAATTATATATAACATCATTATATGTTAAAAAAACTTACATCCTTTTCAAAGGGTGGAGTTTTTAAATAAAAAAGAGAGGAGAGATGAGAGTGTCTTCTTATGAAGAATACCCTTTTAGACGCCTTGTTTTGGGTCCGATTTTGACAAGGAACGCCAACAAGTATCCCGCCCGCCCAGCCATCGTCGATCTTTTCCGAAACAAAAGATTCACCTACAAAGAATTCAATGATCGCGTCAACTCCCTAGCGAACGGCCTCTTAGACCTAGGCATTCGCCCAGGCGACCATGTGGCAATTATGTTCTTTAATGAACATAGAATTCTTGAGTCATATTTTGCCGTTTGGAAAATAGGGGCGGTAGCCGCACCCCTTAACTTCCGCTACGGACCCAATGACCTGAGATATGTTTTGCCTCATTCCGACTCTGTAGCCCTAATATTTAGTGGAGACGTCTTGCCCGTTGTGAATGAGGTTAAAAAAGATGTGAAAAATGTAAAACATTATATTTGTGCGAGTGACAACCCACCTCAAGACATGCATAGCTACGAGGAACTTATAAGGAAATACCCCAACACTGAGATACCTGGAAAATACTGGCCCCACGACGATGACCCCTGTCTACTTCTTTACACAGCAGGAACCACAGGAAGACCAAAGGGAGTAATTCACACTCATAAAGATCGTTACATAGCAATATGTGATTACAACATACATGTAGGGTCGAGGCCTTTTGGTGTAACAGGTGTAATTACACCCATATTTCACTGTTCCGCTCTCACTGGACTCTTAGCAACAATATACGTTGCCGGAAAGTGTGTAATTATGATGCCCGGCCCACCAGAGCAGTTCTTAGAGGCCTTAGATAAGGAAAAAATAGAAGCCACATTCCAAATACCGGTTATGTGGATTTGGACCGTTCGCTCACCTAAATTTGGGGAATACGATGTCAGTTCCCTGAAACATTTGGTTACAGGTGCCCAACCCACTCCACTCACAGTAAAAAAGGAATTGATGGAAAAGTTCCCAAACGCAATGTTCCACGACCAATTCGGCCAAACTGAGGCTTTGCCGCCAGCCACAGATCTCAACTCAGAGTTCTGTGACATATATGGAAAGGCCGACTCTCTTGGAGTCCCCCTGTTCTGCGTAGAGGTCAGAGTTGTTGATGAGAACGGCAACGATGTTCCCCCTGGAGAAATTGGAGAGGCGGTATACCGAAGCCCACATATAATGACTGAATACTACAAGGATCCAGAAAAAACTAAGGCTGCATTTGAGGGAGGCTGGTTCCATAGCGGAGACATGGTGCGCAAGGACAAAGATGGATACATTTATTTTGTCGAGAGAAAGGATGACATGATTATTACGGGTGGCGAGCATGTCTATCCCACGGAGATAGAGGAGGTTCTTTACACACATCCCAAAGTTATGGAGGCTGCGGTTATTGGTGTTCCCAGCGAAAAGTGGGGACAAACTCCAAAGGCATTCATAGTCCTGAAGAAGGGTGAAAAAGCCACCGAAAAGGAGATTCTCGACTATTGCAAAGACAAACTAGCAGGATACAAGAAGCCCACAATGATTGAATTCGTGGAATCCATACCAAAAAGTGTAGTGGGAAAAACACTCCGAAAAGTCCTCAGAGACATGGAAAGAGAAAAATACGAGAAAAGCAAAAAGTAGCATAACCACTTAATAACATAATATAAAAAATCATTACCTTTTCTCCTTTATTTTTTTGGATTAAACTGATAAATTCTGGAGTTGATGATTTTGGAGATGACCCTTGAGCAAAAGTGGAAGTTAGCTGTGAATAGTATGGGTATGTTTATGCAGCACCTGCTGGTTCCCATATTGAGAAAATTTGGGGAGAGAGGCTACAGGGTTATGGAAAAATATTTCAGAGAGCAGGGTGAAGCCTTAGGTCCCCTAGTTGTTAAAGCCTTAAACATAGAGAAACTGGATGCTGAAGGTGCTGCCAAGATAATAGACTATCAAGACACCATTCTGGGAGTGGAGGGCAGATGGGTGGAACGCACACCCAAAAGAGCTGTAAAGGTGGAGCACTTCTGTCCTATG
Organism: uncultured archaeon; assembly: GCA_964510585.1. GTDB lineage: Archaea > Asgardarchaeota > Jordiarchaeia > Jordiarchaeales > Jordiarchaeaceae > Jordiarchaeum. Next base: position 6,917 of record CAZECW010000024.1, read on the forward strand.
TACCGATACATAAAGGACTGTCCCCAGTTTTGTGACCTCATCATATGGGCTTGGGGAGAAGCACAAGTAAAGAAACTTAACCCCAAAGCAAAGGTTCTATTTCCCAAACGCATGGTTGACGGAGACGAGACCTGCGAAGTAATCATTGAAATAGAATATTAAAAACTGAGATTCCAATCCCAATTTTTGCCCATTTAGAAAAGAAGCCTAGTGGACTAAAATTTTGGAAAAATTTCCCTTTGTGAGCAATATAGACCTATTTATTTACTGATTATTAGAGCTATTCTTCAAAAAAGGGGGAGAGTTAGGTTTGTGGGATTTTCTATGGTGGGAGTCCTAACTCTTTAAGTTTTTCTTTAGTGGGAATGCCGTTTTTGTCCCATCCTCGTTCATCGTAGTAGTCGTCGATTAGTTTTTCCACATCCGCTTTTGTGTACTGTTTGGTCATGTAGTAGTCCTTCCACCAGAACTCCATGTTGCCCAGTTTTAGAGGTTCCTCAAGCCACTTTTGAGGGTAGCTGTCATCCTTTCTTGAGAAACCTTCGCGAATATTAATGATTCTTTGAAGATTGTTGATTTTTTCACCGAATCTAAGGAGCTCCCTTGCAGTAATTTCGACACCAGTCGCTGCGGTGAACAGTTCTGTTACGGTGTTGAGGTTGTAATTAACGGCTATGGGATGTCTAAAACAAATTCCCAAGATATTCATTACACCATACCAGTCTTCGATCCACTTTGTGAATCTTGCCATGTTGAGTTCCGGTTGAAAAATGTTGGTCATTCTGTCTTCTGGTACTCCTATCCGGTTACAGTGCCTCATCAACTTGTCGGGGGTTCTTCCGGGCACCATGGTTGGTGATAATGCCGGTACAACGTGGAAGCCCCCTCTGGGATTCACAATTTGCTCAAAACACTCCGAGTTAAAAATCATTCGTGGATCACTCAGAACATCTAACCCCTTGATGATAAAAGCATACTTCTCCGCTTCTTCACCAAACCTCCTAATGCACGAAAGCCACCCTTCAGCAAGTATATTTCCCAAGCCCTGCCTATTTGTAATCTGTTCAACAAGTGTTTTCGCAGTTTCAAAGTTTCTCATGAGTTCCAAGCCCTCGGTGACATCGTCGCTAATTATTCCCCTCTCATAAAGGTCTATAGCATAGTCTATTATCGCTGAGGTTGTTACTGTTTCCAGCCCATAATCGTTTGCCATTTCCTCCAGTTTAACCCCTCTACTATAGTCCTGCAAGTCAAATCTTATCCCCCAAAATACCGCAACTCCTCCGAAATGTGCCATAGTGGCCTTCAAACCCTTGTACTCTCCATCCATAGCTTCCATCTTGAACTTGCAACCAATGGGGCAAGTGGGACAAGCAATATTTGACCTCTTTACTTTCTCAAGTACTTTAATGCCATAAAGCTTGTTGGCTTGGCCTGGAGGATATAGTTCGCTCCAGTTCTTGTAAGGATAAGTGATTTCTGGGAAAGAGCCCCAAGCATACATTGAACCTTGTCTTGACCATCTCTCCCTGTCAGGCCACTGTCTAATGTTCTCAATTATGGGATTAATCAGTTGCCTGAACTTCTTTTTGTTCGCAACCCTTATGCCCTTGGTGCCTTTAACAACTACTGCCTTCAATTTTTTAGAACCCATAAGTGCCCCTAGGCCACCTTTACCGAGGGTACTTGCCTTGTTTATCAGAGAGAAACTGAACCTAACCAGATTTTCTCCCGCCTGTCCAATAGCTTGCACCGCGCAGTCGTGTCCAAACTGCTTCCACAATTCATCTGTGGTGTGCCGGATGCCCTTGCCCCAGAGGTGACTTGCATCCCCCAACTCCACGTCATCGTCAAAAATCTTGATGTAAACCGGCTCTTCAGACTTTCCAGTAATCACTAGATAATCGTAACCCGCGTATTTTAGCTGGTGTGCTAAACCCAAACCACCAGCAGCCGGAGCAACCACACCGTTAAGGGGAGCCTTGTAAACAGCGAACATCTTGGTGGCTCCGGGTACAGAGGTTCCTACCAATATGCCTGTTCCGTAGATTATGGGGTTCTGTGGAGATAGTGGATCTATTCCTGGTTTTATTAAGTCGTAGGCTAGTTTGAACTGTATTCCCCATCCTCCAAGAAACTCCTTTTTCAGACTTTCCTTTAGCTCCTCTTTTTTCACGCTTCCCTCTTTCAAGTCGACGTAAAGAATATTTCCACCATAAGGCTCATCCATTTTTGTTATACCTCCTTCACAAGCTCTAGAGTTCCATAAACGCAGAACTTGGCGCAGATTCCGCACTGATTACAGTCCTCAGTAAAGGTGATTTTGTTTCCGTTTGTGGGATTAATAATAATTCTGGCGGCAGATGGGTTAAATGTGTCAGTATAGTTGAAGGAGCAGGCCAGCTGACAGCTCTGACACCCCGAACATTTTTCCGGATGTACAAGGATCTTCCACTTTTTACTTTCCGCCGTTTTTACCACCACATCATTTCCCGGAGTAGATTTTTCTTAGCTCTCTTTTTAGAACCTTACCCGCCGCAGTCATTGGCATAGTTTCGGCAAAAACCACTTTTTTGGGAGCTTTATAGTGCGCCAGTCTCGCTCTACAGTGCTCAATTATTTCTTTTTTGAGTTCCTCGCTGGGCTTTATTCCTGGTTTCAACTGTACCACTGCCATGGGAACCTCTCCCCACTTTTCATCAGGTGTACCTATTACACCCACAAACATCACAGCCGGATGGCTCTGTATAACATTTTCCACTTCAACTGGGTACACGTTTTCGCCTCCAGTCTTTATCATATCCTTCTTCCTATCAACGATGTATACGTATCCCTGCTCATCCATTCTTGCCAAGTCCCCTGTGTGGAACCAGCCTCCCCTCAAAGCCTCAGCTGTTTCTCTCGGCCTCTTCCAATACTCCTTCATTACGCGGTCTCCTTTGACAATAATCTCGCCAACCTCACCTACTGGAACATCCACATCCTCGTCGTCAACTATCCTGACTTGGACGCCCATCATCTCTTTCCCACATGAAGTTATGGTTTTGTAATTTTCCGCCTCTATCTTTTCCCTGGTTTCATTATAGAGAAGTACTGTAGCTGTGGTTTCAGCACAGCCGTACGATTGTGCGATGCCTCCGGGGAAAATTTCCATAGACTTTTTAGCTATTGTTTCTGAGAGGGGAAAAGCCCCGAAAACTGAGCCTCTAATACTGCTGAAATCATATTTTTCAATGTTGGGTATTGAAAAGAGAAAGTAGGCCATAGTAGGAACTAGCGGGCAGCAATTGATTTTTTCATTCTGAATCACTTCTGCAATCTCTTGGGGATTGAAACCTCTAAGGGTTACATTAACGCCGCCGCCCCAGAAGCAGGTTATGGGTATTAGAACCGCAACATGAAAGTAAGGGAAAACGTAGAGCAGTTTGTCTCTAGGATAGAAGCCATAGTGTACCATATAGTCGTAAGCCATAGATACTGCTCCCTTATGTGTTAACACTGCTCCCTTAGGTACTCCCGTTGTTCCGCTAGTGTACTGAATCATAAAGGGATCGTCCTCACGTAGATCGACTTCTGGGTTAGTCGCAGGATTATTCTTTATTAAGTCCTCGTAGTACCGCATACCTTCAATGGGCTTTTCAAAGCAGATATAGAATTTTACGGTTTTCAGATCAGACTTTATTGATTTTAGGAGTTCTAAATAGCTTTCACCGATTATGAGTGTGTTGGCTTCACTGTCATTTATTTGGTAGGCTATTTCTTGACCCGAAAGTCTAATGTTTAAGGGCACAGCTATGGCTCCGACCTTGAAAATAGCAAATAGCGTTTCCAAGTATTGGTGACAGTTGCCTTGTAAGATGGCTACTCTGTCGCCCTTCTTTATTCCGATACTAAGCAGACCATTTGCAAGCCTATAGATCCTCTCTCCAAATTGTCTAAAGTTAAATCTTTTTTTCTGAGTGATGTCTACAAAACACAACTCGTTGGCATGTCTTCTGATGGCCATATCTACCATATCGCCTAATAACATTACAACCACCTTAAACTTTTAAATAAAATTTTTAATTTTTAACTATTCATATTTAATATTTCCTGAAATATACGAACCACAATTATGTTTCAAAAAAATTATATCTACTATGCTAGTCTTCTACCCACACACTACCAGAGCATATATCGTCTCCCCGCGCTAACAGCTTATCAAAAGACATTTTTACTTTGGGATTCAACTCACGATACATTGACGCAATCCAAGCGGCCATAATATCCACACAGAACTCGGGGCAATCCATAAGATCGCTCAAAATGGGACAATACGTTACATGCTTTGTAGCTCTTTTGGGGCCCCGCTCAACCCACTTCCCCTTAACTCCTATAAGAGTATCTTGCCAATCAATGATTTTCGCCAAGTCGTCAGCATCAAGCTTCTCCAAGTTTAACAGGTTCTTCATTACAGGAGCCATAAACTTTCCCAAGTTGTCAAAATGTTCCCTCAAAACATTCAGAAACCGGTCTCCAAACCTCTTTTTAAGGGGCACCATTAAGTGATGAACAAACATTCCCAAAGTTTTAGAAGCAAGTTCCCATTTCCTCTCAATCGGCATCTCCATACCATTCACCATCCATTTTGTTTAATCAAAAACGTTTTTTGTTGAGTTTGCAGCCCAAAAATTGTGTAATATTGATCTCAAGCTCCACCCAACCATTTCCAAACTATTTTACTGAGAGAAGAGCTCTGTCAATTGCATCAATGATGGGTTTGGCAATGTCTTCAGGGGAAATTGCTAGGTAATCTACCCCTTTGGTGTGATAATGCTCGCTAATTTTGCTCTTAATTAACTCTTTGTTAGTGGCGTCCAATCCTTTTAGTGCCTGTTCTAGGGCATCCGCCGAATTTGGCGGAACAACCATAAAGTCTCCGCAAATCATGATGTCCGCAATTTTCTTATTTCTATCAATTAGTACATCGGCGGTTATCAGTTTTCTAGCTTTGAATTTGGCTTTAGCATAGCCGTAGCCCTCTTGTATTTTGGCGAATCTCCTCTTTGAAGATCTTAAAAATTTAAATTCATCTTTGGAACACTTATCGATGGTATCCTTCAAAGCCTTACTTTCATCCTCAGTTAATGACCTCTCCTCCAGTTTAACACCCAAAACCTCGTCAAGACGCCTAGCAAGTGCCTCTATATAGTCCCTTGTACTTATCTTCCTACCCGCCTCATCGGAAGCATTTACCACGTATTGCTCAATGCCACTCACACCCTTATCCAAGAACTTTTCGGGGGGTATGTTTAAGACCTGTTTCAGTAACTCTGGATTCTTTGGTGGCCTCAGATTTACGAATCCTCCTGAACCATAGATTCCAAGGCTGGCTATGTAGAAGTATGACGAACCTCCTATTTTCCTCTCTCCTATTTTCATATCTCCTGGATGAACGTATCTCACGTTTTTAGCTCCTAGTAGTTTTAGCGCTCCAACCATAATACCTTCTATGAATTCCTTCATCATAGTTTCAGGGTCACTCCAATGCTTCTCATAGCTTTGTTTGTTAAGCATCGCCACAAGAGTGGGACTCCCCTCGTGGTAAAGAACATGCCCCGCACCAATAAATCTGCGGCAAATTGAGACTCCATACTTTTCACATTTGTCTACATGTAGTTCTTCGTCTATGTCTCCATAGTAACCGAGAGCCATCGTAGGTCCGGTATAGTCTGTTATATACATTGTTGGGGGAATTTTTCCAAAAGCTAAAAGTAGAGGAGCGCTAGTCTGCTGAAAGGTTGCGAGATGCGCATCGCCCTTCATGTAAACTAGGCTCCACAAATCTTCGGACAAAATACACACCTCTCCTTTTGTTTATGGATAATTAACTTTCTTATAAAAATACTTTTTGGTTGTAAATTATTGAGTAAAATTATGAAAATTAACACAATTGCAGTGTATTTTAGAATAATTTAAATAACATATTTATAGCATTTAATTTAAAAATAAGCGTACAAGATAATAATTAAATATTTAATATACCATTAATGGTGTTGCTATTGTCTAGGAGATGAAAAACTTGTGCAAATTGTGCGACTTGTTTGGTGGTGGAGAAACTTGGTATTTTAAACCCGAAAACTATGCTCGAAACATATACAAACTAAGAACGCCGGGGCACAAGGCGGGCTCCGGTAAGGATCCTGAAACTGTTGCTGGGGAGCTTATGATGGGAGCTCTCCAAGTGAAATTTAATAACCCCGAGAAATTTCCCCAACTAAGAGAGGAAGTCAACAAAAAACTGCTAGAAGTAAACATATGTCAAGTTGTAACACTGGAGGAATGTAACTACATAATCGAGAATTTAGCGCACCCACTTGCTTTAGTCTCTTGCATCTGCAGACGTTTACTCCGCGCAAGGGAGGAGACAGATTGGGATAGCTACTCCTGCCTAGCCATTGGAGTGGGGGTCTATAAATGGGAAAGGTGGCCCGAGAGATATAAGGGAGGTGTTTTATTTGTTTCGCCACAGGAGGCTAAGGAGTGGATTGCCAATTGGGATAAAAAGGGTATGGTTCACCTAGTAATGACCTTTGGTTCCCCCTATATAGGAGGAATCTGCAACTGCGACTATGACTGTTTGGCACTGAGGATGCGTCAGTTCTATGATTTTGAATATGTACTTAAAGGACACTATGTGGCCAAAATTGACTTTGAAAAGTGCAAGGGCTGTGGAACTTGCGCCACAAGATGCCAGTTCGGAGCGATAAGAAAAATTGTGACTAGGAACAAGTTTGTAATTGACATGACCAAGTGCTATGGATGCGCAGTCTGTGTAACAGGCTGTAAAAATGATGCAATCAGCCTAATAAAGCGGGAAAGCTCACCCTCCTTAAAAAATCTGTGGTGATTGAATATGAGCAAGACTGTACCTAAGATAAGAATTGATAACTCCAAATGTACCACACCTTTTGCTTGCAAAAAGTGTTTGGAAATATGTCCTCAAGGAGTTTTTGGGGTGATGGCGATTAAAAACGAAATGTATAAAGAGACCGATCCTAAAGAGCCTGGATCTTATCTTCTCATGCCCCTACTAGCTGATAGATGTGTGATATGTGGGGACTGCATTAATGCGTGCCCCGTTAGCGCAATAAAAATCAGTTGAGGAATGGACTTTGACCGAAATGTATTTTGATATTAACCAAAAAATCATCGACGCAATATATGAGGAATTCAACGCAGAAAAAACAGTAAACAAATTAGTTAAAAAAACCTCAGAATTAATAGGCGCAGAACTGGAGGATACATTGAAAAATTTTTTCACAGAGTACGGCCTGAGTCTTATGATGAGAGCTCTTGACCTGGGCGAAAGATACCAAGATACAACCTATAAAGTAATAAAGGCTCACGCAGGAAAAGTTGGACCGTTTCCGAACGTACCCCAAAGGTTCATTGAAATATGTTACCTTAGTGTACTTCAAATAGAGAAACTTACTATAACGGAGAGCAATCTTAAGAAACTGGGCTACAAGATAGAAAAGTGTTCAATCTATAACACAATCAGAGAGAAAATGGGTGAAAAAGTATCCAATCAAATGTTCTGCAAACATGCATGTTCCACACTAGCCAAAACATTGTATGAGAATATGAAAATTGAAACTGATTTCCACATTAAGGCACTAATGGCAAAGGACAACTACTGCTACTTTGTCTCAGAGAAAAAAACAAATCAGAAAAATAAAATCTAGTCCACAAAAATTAATATTGTATTACAAAAGTTTCACTCCGCTGTTCCATGATTTTCTCGAATGTGGATAAAGTGGCAAAAACTTTCGATGACGAGGGAGGTATAGTTCTTACTCCAGAGAGGCATAAAAAGTGGGATAGAAAAGTGCTTTTAATTAGGCTCGGTGTAGATGAAATTTTGGTGACCTCTAAGGAAAAAGTTGGCGGGTTTAATTCATTCAATAGAAATTAGTGACGTAAACGACTCCACGGATACCCCCTAGTTGAGGGAAGCATTATATGAGTAAAACGTGCAAACAAAATTTCTTTGGCTCACAAATTGACTTCACGCCAGCAAAGCATTTTAAATAATTAGTCCAATCTCTTAATGATTATAGTGGATAACTTTTGACCGGAGAAGAATAGCATGGCCAAATTTAAAGATGTAAATATTGACGCTGAGATAGATAGGTTGGCTGAGCAGTTTAAGGATAGGATTTCCAAGGAGCCCCAATCGTTCTTGGAGAGGTTCACAAAGATTATGTTTTTTCAAGAGCCGGACAGAATGCCCGTCTCAACAACGGTGCACCAGTTCTCAGCAAGAATTGCGGGGATAACAATTAGGGAACTTTGCACTGATGCTAAAAAAATGCTCTACGCCCAGCTCTACACAGCTGTGAAATTCAAGATGGACACTGTAGTCAACCTTTCTGACCTTTACAACTTTGAGCCCGAAGCGTTGGGAGCAAAAATGTCCTATCCTGAAAACAGTTGGCCAGTTATCCTTGAACCCCTAATTAAGGA
>CAZECW010000025.1:0-36736 GCA_964510585.1 uncultured archaeon
CCCCAAAATGCCCCAATTGTGGGGCGAAGATGGAGTTTGCGTACTCATCAGGGATGGGTAAGCCTCCCCCTGGGTTTGAAGTTGTGAAGGAACTTGGATTTGGGGAGAGGATAACTGATTGGAACCACATCATAAGCAGTCCAATTTATCGATAATTTCCCCGAAAGGGGTTTTGTTCCTAAAAATCGATGCCTTTTCTGGCTTGCAATCCTTGGGTTACAAAGGGATGCTTTATCATTTTCATCTCGGTGACTAGGTCTGCCATTTCCAGTAGTTTGGGATGCATGTATCTGCCTGTGAGAATAACTTCTTGGTGTGGTGGCTTAGCCTTCAATATCTCTATTACATCCTTTACATTTATTAATTCCATCTCTATGGCCACGCCCACCTCGTCTAGTATCAGGATGTCGTATTCTCCCTCCTCAATTGTCTTTTTTGCCAGTGCTAAGGCCTTTTTAGCTTCTTCTATGTCTACTTTTTCGGGTTCGGCAATTATTTCCGGTCTTCCAAACTGGGTTATTGTGAGATTGGGCCAGTTCTTAGCGGCTTTTATTTCTCCATACTTCACTTCCCCCTTCATAAATTGAATCATGTGTACTTTGAACCCATGCCCTGTTGCTCTAAAGGCTAATCCCAGTGCAGCTGTAGTCTTACCTTTCCCCGTTCCGTAGTAAACTTGGATGAGTCCCTTCGTTAACCTTTGACTCATTTTTACTCACTCCTCAAATTTTCTTATAAGCGGTTGAATAAGTTTATCTGCGGCAGAGTAGATGTTCTCTTCTTTTGAATAGACCCGATCTACAAGATTTTTAATTTCTTTATCCTCTTTAAGAAACTTGGAAACGTATTCTTCTACAATCTGCAGCACGATTTCCTTGATCTTCTTCTCGATGTGGTTTTTCCGTCTCTCCTCAAGTGCACCCGTTAGTTCAACATGCTTCCTGTGTTTCTCGATAGACTCCAAAAGTTCTCGGATTCCCACACCCTCGGTAGCTATGGTGCAGAGAACGGGTGGACGCCAACCAGTTTGCCGAGTGTAAGAATCCAGCGCCAACTCTAACTGAAGTGCCAGCTTGTCCCCATCCATATCCGCCTTGTTTACTACCAGTATATCCCCAATTTCCATAATTCCCGCCTTCTGGGCTTGTATGGAATCGCCAGCTCCCGGTATAAACACGCAGATTATAGTATCTGCAATTTTCATAATGTCGACTTCGGCTTGCCCCGCCCCTACAGTTTCTATAATTATATAGTCCTTACCGTAAGCGTCGAATACAGCAGCAATGTCATAAGTGGCCTTAGAAAGCCCTCCCGAAACCCCCCTAGATGCTACGCTCCGAATGAATATTTCAGGGTCAGAAACAATTTCCCTCATTCTAACCCTATCCCCTAAGAAGGCTCCTCCCGAGAAGGGGCTGGAGGGATCAATAGAGATTATACCAACGGTCTTTCCCCTACTTCTCATCTCTTGAGCTAACTTGGAAATAAGGGTGCTTTTTCCGCTACCCGGAGACCCAGTTACACCAATGATATAAGCCCTTCCCGTATTTTTATATATGATGTCAAAAATTTCCTTAGCCCTATCAGGCTCGTTCTCCACGATTGTAATAATTTTTGCGAGCGCGATGCGGTCTTTCTCCCTAAACTTTGAGACAAGCTCCTGTATATTATCTTCTCTGCGCATTCTCAATCATCCCGGACTCAATTTTACAAGTTGGAATTCGAGTAGTGCGATGTTTACCTACCTATATATTATTTACTCAAAGGAATAACAGACATAGCATAACAAGTTATTATTGTGGGGATGTTTGTGTTTATAAGTTGAAAGGAGAAGGTGTAATAAGTACTAACCTTACTCATTATAGCTTTTAGCCAAACGTCAAATGCGATTCACAAAAATATACCCCCATTTGAATAAGAAGAAGCATAGTAAATTAAGGATAGTTAGGTGACCGTTAATCCTAATCAGAAAATATGCTCTTTTCAGAAATTCTAAAAGTAGAAGTGAATATTGAGGGGGTACTCTACACATTTTAGAGTTTTTTTCTCAAGCTCTTTTAGAAGCAGATAGGTTTCAGGGTAGGTGTTTAGATGTTCAATTTCATCTATCTTGAACCATTTATACTCCCTGGTGCCTTCGGTTAACTTTTTCACTATTTTGGCTTTAAATACAAAAAATAGGTGATAGTCTTCCTCCTTCTTTAATTCGTAAACTCTTGCCAAACTTTCAATCTCTATTAGGTACCCCGTTTCCTCTTTTATTTCTCTCTCCGCAGCTTCTATCACTCTTTCACCCTTCTCCACCTTCCCGCCAGGAATCGCCCATACTTCGTTATCGTTCACCAGAAGTGTCCTGCCCCTATCGTCCCTGATAATCACAGTAGCTACCACCACAACCATTATTAACAACCCTTTTAACGTCTTTATCTCTACTCTACTTCCACGTCTTATTAGGTTAATCTTTTATTTCCCTTTTCCTATTATTTTTTCAAACTTGGAATTTTGGTGAGGTCACCCTTGCAGTATGACGTGATAATAGTAGGAGCGGGGCCGGCTGGGCTCTCAGCCGCCGCTTTTGCCGCAAGGCGAAAACTAAAAACTCTGGTCTTGGAGGCAACCAGTAAAGTTGGTGGAAAACCAGTAAACGTATATGGAACCAAAATAGTGGATGACTTTATAGGTTTCCCAGATGGGGTAAAAGGAAAAGAGGTAGGAGAAGCCTTGCTCAGACAAGCACAAAAATTTGGAGCAGAAATCAAATGCGAATCAAGGGTTTCCAAGGTCTCGATAGAAAACAATGATAAACTGGTAAGCACAGACGATGGGAAAACCTACAGAGCCAAAGCGGTAATAATCGCCACCGGCTCACACTCCAAAAGTTTCGTGGGCGGCATCGAAGGCGAGGCAGAGTTCAAAAACAAGGGTGTAAGCTACGAACTTCAAAACCCTAACGAAATGAAGGATAAAATAGTATTTGTTGTGGGCGGAGGAGAAACAGCTGTAGAAACCGCTATTACCTTAAAGGACATAGCGAAACAGGTTTACCTTGTACACAGACGCGACTCCTTTAGAGCGGATGAAATACTGGTGGAACAATTGAAAAAAAGCAAAATAAACATATTGACTAATTCTAGATTGCAAAAAATCCACGGAGACGACAAAGTAACAGGAGTAACCATATACAACGATGCAACTAAGAAAGAAATAGAAATGAAGGCTGACCAAGTCATATTTTGCTTCGGGACAGTACCGGCAAGTGAGATGCTAAAAGATCTAAATGTGAAACTCGACGAAAAAGGCTTAATAATGGTCGACTGCGACCAAAAGACCAATATAGAGGGAATTTTCGCCGCAGGAGACGTAGCAGGCGGAGCTATGAGAATATCGACTGCCATAGGAGAGGGAGTAAAAGCTGCCCTCAACGCCTACAAATACATAAAACAACCCTACTGGGCCTAGTTTAAAATTCTCCAAAAAAATAAATCTCGTCAAATATTTATGGTTCTCCAGATGAAAACATGAATTTACAAATTTAATTCCAATCTAAATTTATCGAGATTTGGTTCTGCACTGCAACCTACAACCATTTATTTTTATGACTAAAATTATTTAAAAAATGGAGCTGCCTTATTCCTGCAAGTAATCTTTTCATTTGGATGTACCGTACCAGCCGCCTCTAATGTAAAGGTAGGCGTTTACCGCCGCCGTGGCTCCCTCACCAACAGCAGTAGCAATCTGGAAAACGCCTCCAGTAACATCTCCCGCCGCAAAAATTCCTTCAATATTCGTTCTCTGTTCCCTGTCTACTACTATGTACCCACCCTCATCCAGTTTGACTCCTGCCTCCTTAGCTAAATCACTAACTGGCCTGTAGCCTACCGCTATGAAAACTGCATCCACATCCAATAAACTCTCCTCCCCCGTTTTGTTATTAGTGAGTCGAATTTTTTTCACCACCTTATCTCCCTCAATACTCCTTACTTCAGTATTCCAGTGAAACTTAACTCCCTTCTCCGTCAAAGCCCTCTTGTAGTAAGCTTCAGCCCTCAAATCATCCCTCCTGTGAACTAAATGTACTTCCCCGGCAACATCACTCAAATATAGAGCCTCAGAACAAGCTGTATTGCCACCACCAACCACAAGCACCCTTTTACCCTTAAACAAGGGTCCATCACAAGTTGCACAATAGCTAACTCCTCTACCACTAAACTGTTCTTCTCCTGGCACCCCAAGCTTCACATGCTCACGCCCCGTAGCAATTATAACCGCATCGGCCACATATGTCTCTCTGTCCGATATAACCCTAACATGCTTTTCTCTCTTCTCTATTTTCCTGACTGGCTCTAAATCATGAATGTCGCATCCGCACCCCTCAGCTTGCTTTCTCATAGCATCCATTAACTCCATTCCCCTAATTTTAACAAAACCAGGATAATTCTCAATAATAGCTGCCTCCGCGGCCTGTCCACCACTAACCTTAGCCTCTAAAATCACCGCATTTAAACCAAACCTAGCCGCATAAATTCCAGCGCTCAATCCCGCAGGCCCAGCGCCAATAATCACCAACTGCTTCTCAACTGGCAAAATAAACACCCTCGAACATCAAAATTCAAATATAAACTAACCATTCTAAAATCATCACCAAATAAAAATGTTTCATAGACTGGAATGATTCAGAGCCAAACCATTTAAAGCTTAAACAAAAAATAACCTACAATAAGCCTCCTATCACGAAAAGCTTAGCAAATAATATATATTTAAAAATATAGTAAAATTATGTAAAGCCACCAAAAATATGAGGAAAAAGGAGAAAATGGCAAAAGCTGCAATAGGGGCAGAGTGGATATGGTACCCAAGCATGAAGAATATGCGTTCAAAGTTGTTTGCATTGGGGATGGTGGTGTAGGCAAGACCAGCCTAATAGTAAGGCTAACCGAGAATAGGTTCTCAGAAGACTACAAAATGACTTTAGGAACTTCTTTTGCCGCTCACACCATAAATATTGAGGATAAAATTGTGACTTTACAGATTTGGGATCTTGGAGGTCAGCCCTCCTTCAGTCACTTGAGGTCGTTTTTCTATGCTGGAGCTAAGGGGGCTGTGATTGTTTTTGACTTAACAGATATTAAATCTTTTAAGAATGTTACAACATGGTATAAAGAGTTGCGTAGCGTTTGCGGTGATGTGCCGATTGTTTTGATCGGTAATAAGAATGATTTGGCTGGCAGCCGTGTTGTTGCTAGGCAGGAGGCGGAGATGCTTGCTAGAAGCTTGGGCGCACCTTACATTGAGACTAGTGCTAAAACTGGTGACAAGGTTAATTTGGCTTTTCAAAGTGTTTCAAGGCGCTTGTTGGGTATCGAAGAAAAGTTACCTATGGTAAAGGGTGTGGTGGTTCCAGATGTTAAGAGTAAGATTCTGCAGTTTATTGACAGTCGAAGGGACTATCTCCTAAATTTGCTTGGAGATCTAATTTCCGCTCGCTCTGTTAATCCTCCAGGAAATGAGAAGGTCGCCGCGGATGTTGTTCAAGGCGAGTTGTTTAGGATTGGAATGCAAACTGAATCTTACGAGAAGGAGAGTGGGCGGACCAACGTTGTGGGCTATGTGGAGAAGGGTAACTCTCCCACTTTAATGATTATTACACATCTGGATGTGGTGCCTGCAGGCGACGGATGGATTTATGATCCGTTTAAAGCTACTCCCACTAATGGTAGGATTGTGGGTAGGGGTGTTGTTGATGATAAGGGGCCTATGGCCTCTGTTCTTCTGGCTATTCAAGCGCTTAAGGAGTTTAATTTTCCCATTCGGGGACGCTTGTTGTTTGTGGCCGTGGCAGATGAGGAAACTGGAAATGAGCTGGGCATAAAGTATCTTTTGAACGAAAAGGGCTTAACCGCTGATTATGCTTTGGTGGCTGAGCAAACTAAGTGTGAAGCGGTGGAGATTGCGGAAAAGGGCCGTTTGTGGGCAAGGCTGAAGAGTACTGGTGCACAAGGTCACGGTAGTATGCCGGTGAAGGGTGCGAATGCAATTGTAAATCTCTCAAAAGTTTTGGCCCGCATAGAAAACCTGAAAATGTCCTACACTGAGCATCCTCTGCTTGGAGCTCCAACCATAAATGTAGGAACAATAAAGGGCGGAGTGGCTATTAATGTGATTCCTGCTTCCGCCGAGGCCACAGTGGATATTAGATATCTACCCTCTCAGGATTTGAGGCAGATAATTAACGAGTTGCGCGAATTAGTGAGGAGCGTCCAGAGGGAGAACCCTGGGCTAGAGGTGGCCATTGAGCCCATAGCTTCGGATCCCCCGACGGAAGTATCTCCGGAAGATCCCGTTGTCAGAGCAATGGTGAGTGTAATAAGGGAAGTGACGGGAAGCCAGCCTAAGCTAATTGGGATAGGGGGCGCTACAGTGGCGAAGCACTGTATTTCTCACGGTATTCCCACAGCTGTTTTTGGACCAGGGGATCCTAAAGAGGCCCACGCCGCAAACGAGAGTGTGTCCATAGATAGTTTACTTAAGGCAGCTAAAATTTATGCTCTGACCATATTAAACCTGCTCTCTTAAAATTTTAAGGTGTGGTTAAAGCTTTGGTTGAGTCAGAGAAATTTATTCGTTTTAGTGTTTCCCTCCCAGAAGACCTACTTAAAGAATTTGACAAGGTTACAGAGTCTCTTGGAATACAAGGTAGGTCTGACGCGATACGCAAAGCTATGCGTGACTTCATAGTAAACTATACTTGGATGCACAAGGGTAAGGGTGATATGGTGGGCTCAATAACCATAATCTTGGACCACGAGACCACTGGAATAATGGATGAAATCACCGAGCTGCAGCACAGATATTTAAAATTGATAGCCTCCTCCATGCATGTACATTTGGATGAACGTGAATGTATGATTGTTCTTGCAGTAAGGGGAAAAGTGGAGGATATCGAAAAACTCAACAATGAAATACTTGCCCTCAAGGGAGTTAAACTGGTAAAGTACACCATTATGACCCCAGGAACCGAATTACCATAAATTAAAATATGGAAGGGAACACCACTTTCCAAAATGTTTTTATACACCTGCTATTCAAGTGGGTACACCATAATCACCTCCAAAAAAGGGATTTTGGAATAAATACTCGCTACCAACAAAGCCTACGTTTTTTCCAGCATAGTAGTCTGCTAGGCCTCCCCTACTAAAGAGGTGGAAATGTTGCACTTGGAGTTGGATGGTTATTTCGAGTTGAGCGGTGTTCTTCCTAAGGAAGCCCAAAGAGAATTAGAAGCCTTCTTCGAGGAAGCCAACAAAAAACTACTTAAAAAAGGAGCGCCCAAAGGAAAAGAATCTGAAGGGGCACAAGTAACCAATTGGGCTCTCAAGGGGAATAAGATAGAACTGCAGATAATTAGCGGCAGATACGTTAGGGCGCACACCGCACTACTCAGACTTTCCAACGTATTATCCAACATTCTAGGATCAAAATATCACACTGGTATCCGAAAATCTGTCGCCACCAAGTACAGAATTGAAACCCAACTTGAAAAAGCACCCCTAGAACCAGTAACCCTACCCTTCACCAAAGAATTAGAAATCAAGGATAAAACTGCCACCATAACTATGGTGGAAATGGATGAGAGTGAACTCAAAAGAAACTATCCAGACCGCCTATTGCGGCGTCTCGAAGAGAAAATCACGGCCCAGTATGTTCATGGAAAAGCGGAATACACACGCACCGTTGAAAGAAGCAACAAGGGCTTGGGAAAATACAAGTTGAGAGAAGACCCCACAGAGGCCGCGGTTAAATTGGGATGGGTTAAAGAGTTCCCGGGAGCGGGCATATGGCAGATACTGCCCCCGTATGCTGCACTTATCAGAGCCATAGAAAACATAATCATCGACGACATAGCAAAACCCCTAGGCTTCCAAGAAGTCATGCTTCCCCGACTAATTCCACTAGAAGTTGAGATGAAAAAAGGACACTTCGGAATAGCAAATGAGATAATATGGGCCTGTCCTCCAATATCCCGAGACCCCAAGGAATTCGAGGAAATACTAGACTACGTGGAAATAACTGGCACTCCCCCCGTAGAATTACTCCAGAAAAAACTCCGCCCCCCAATGTTTGGACTAGCATACGCTCAATGTGAACCCTTCTACGAACTATTCGCCCAAGAAATAGTAGACGTAGAAGAACTTGAGAAAAACCCCATAAAATTCTACGACAAAAATGGGCCCACCTGGAGGTGGGAAGGGGGAGGACTAAAAGGCCTAGAACGCCTAAACGAATTCCACAGAATAGAATTCGTATACATGGCGCCACCCCAAAAATGCATAGAAATAAGAGACCAAGTACTTGAAAAAGCAAAAACCATGATAGACAAAGATTTGGACTTAGAATACCGAATAGACGCAACCACCGCCGTATACCTTGAACACGCGGGAATCGCCGAAGAACAGAAAGAGGAAGAATTCGTGAAAACCTACGACCTCACCGTAATACTCCCATTCGAAACCAAAAGCAGACCCGAAGCCGAACTAGAAGTCTCCAGCTTCCACGTACACACCGACTTTTATGCCAAAAGATTCCACTTCCGAGACAAAACCCGCAAAACAGTATACACCGGATGCGTAGGAATGGGTCCATCCCGCTACGCATACGTAACACTAATACGGCACGGATTCAACTATGACGACTGGCCTCAAAAAATCAAAAAATACATTGGCGAAAAACTACCCGAAGTCCCCAAAACAGTAACCTGGCCATAAAAAACCAAAAACAAAACCCCACACCCCTCCACCCAGACAAGAATAAACCCCACACCCCCACTAAAACTTATTCAATTAGGTTTCGATGAGAACTCCTGGTTTTAACGGTTCAGCCACCCTTGCCTTCTCATGCTTCGACTCCTCAGCCCTCAGAACCTCAACCTTAGCTCCAAATTCCTTAGATAAGAAATCCGCCGCCTCAGACAAAGTCTTAAACTCCATTTCCTGAGTAAGCATTTCATGGCGGGGATTCTTAAGCAATTTTTGCGCATAGTTCACAGCATCTTTTCCCTGCCTCTTAACCTCAGCATCAGCCATAACTCTCTTTATCAAATCTTCCCTACTCTTCAAGGACTCCGCTAAAATCTTGTACTTCCAACCCTGAGCCACAAAAAGAGTAATCTTAGAAGGCTTCTCAATTCTGGCAACCTTAAGAATCTCCTTTATATCCTCAATAGTGTCGCCTATGAGCTTCTCCCGAAGCTCCAACTCCTCATCAAAATACTTCTCATCATAAGTCGGCCAAGGCTCCTGGACAATGAATCTCTTGTGACCGATACTCTCCCAAATCTCCTCACAGATATGAGGAGTCACAGGAGACACCAGCAGAATCATAGTCTCCACAGCCTTCCTTAAAACATCCGAATATTCCTCAGTACGCTTCATATACCAACGAATATCATTCCATAAATCAAAAAACCCCTCCTGAAGAGCAGAGCGGTTCCTCATAACCTCATAATACTCGGTAGCCGCCTTAATATGCCTATGAACTCTACTCAAAAGCCAACGATCAATATCCCTATCCAAAGGCTTAGTCTCAGGCAAACTAGTAGCAAAATCATAAAACAACTCCAACCTCCTACGGAGACTCACAACCTCCTGAGCCCGCCAATCCGGATCCACCAACCCCTCAGCCGAATAAGCCAACTCAAAACGAGTAGGATCAGCATTATACTGATCCAAAGCCTCCTTAAGAGTAATAAAAATCCCCCGCGACTTACTCATCTTCTGCCCCTCGATCTGAATCATACCATTAGCCCCCACCATCCGCGGCCACTTATCCTCAGGCCAAATAGCCACATGCTGAAACAAGAAAAACGTCAAATGATTAAAAATCAACTCCTTAGCCGAATTCCTAAGAGAAACAGGATACCAATACTCAAACTCATCCCTCATCTCCTCCAACAACTCCTCATCCAAACCACTCCTCCCAGCAACCTCCTCCACATTTCCCTTACCTAAAAAAATATAATCAAAAACCTCACGAGTCAACTTCTCTGCCGGAATCCCCAAACCATAAATATGCTTAGCAACAGTGTAAAAGGCCATATAAACCGTAGAATCCGATAAAGTCTCCACAATCCAATCCGGATCCCAAGGAAGCCTAGTACCCAAACCACTCCGCCGCACACAAGCCTTATCCTCCAACCAATCCACCGTATACTCAAAAGCACTCCTAGCCTCATCTGGAACAATAACCATACGCCCCAAAAGCTCCCTAACCCGCGCCTTCCACTCCGGATCACTATACTTCAAAAACCACTGATTCTCCAAAATCTTCACAATAGTACGCGTATTGCAACGACAAACCACGGGCTCCGCAGTCTCCCACAAGCTACTCGCCTTACCTTCACTCACAAAATCCGCAATCAACTCCTTCTTAACCTCAGCAACACTCCGCCCCACATACTTACCAGTAACCTTTTTAAGAACACCCTTATGAAACTCCTTCCTATAAACCTCCTTAGTGATATCCTCCAACCGCCCATCCTTCTGACTCTTAATACCAGCCGCCTCAACAAGCTCCACAGCAGGATGCTCACCAAACCCCTCAGTCTCAATCAAAGAAATAGGCTTCAACCCCACAACAATACTCGGATCAATACCATACTCTCTAAGAACCTCAGGATTCCTACGCAAATCAGCGATAGCCGCCCAGTCAAAAGGAGCATGACTCGGAACACTCATAACCACACCCGAAGCATTACCCGGATCAACAAAAGAAGCCGGCAAAATGGGAACCTCACTACCCACCACGACATTCCTACAAAACTTACCAATAAGCCTACGCCCCTCGAACTCCTCCAAAACCTCAACCACATGCAACTGATCCCTAAGCTTCTGAACCGCCTCCCTACTAACAATCCACACCTCACCATCAACACGAGCCCTAACATAAACCGCATCCGGGTTCAACCACATATTCGTAACACCAAAAACAGTCTCCGGACGCAAAGTAGCAGCCATAAGAAAAGCATCATCACACTCAAACTTCAACAAAGTATACTCAATAGGAGAAACACCCTCACCCACCAATCGATCATGATCACCAGTAGGCGACAAACAACGAGGACACCAAACCACAGGATGACTACCCAAAACCACATAACCCTTATCACGCAAAGTCCAATACTGCCACTCAACAAACTTATTATAAGGAGGATCAACAGTAGTAAACTGCCGCCGCCAATCAACACTAAAACCAATCCGATCCACTGTTTCTATAGCTTCAGCCCGATAATAATCACCAATATATTTTGGATCCGTAAATTTGCTAATCTCCTCCCGTGGCACACCACTCCTAATCAAAATATCAATCTGCTTCTGATCACCCTCAGCAATACGCTTAGCCACACCCACAAGTGGCTCCCCCGTATAATGAAAGGCAAAGGGAAACAACACATTATAACCTTGCATACGCTTAAAACGAGCATAAATATCAACACGCAAACAAGTTAAGGCATGACCTATATGCAGTGGACCATTCATATAGGCGTAAGGAAATGTAAATAGTTTTCCTTTTGAATATTTAGATTTTCTTTTATTCTTTGGTGGTGGGTCTGCTTGGAATATTTTTGCCTGTTTCCACTTTTGTTGCCATTTTTTTTCTATTTGGTTCCAGTCCATTCTTGTCGCCCTTGAAGATGGTGTGTTGTTAGGTTGGTTATCTATTGAGTCATTATTTAAGAATTGTGTGCAACTTTTGTTGAAACTGACATTTGTGTCTTTAATTATTTTTATTCTTCTGGCCATTGTCCTAGTTCTAGTATGAACCCACATTTTTCTTGCGTGTCTAGGTAAGCCCATTTTACTCCGAAGATTTCTCCTCTGTCGAGGATTTTTACTCCAATTTTTTCTAGGTTTTTTAGTTCTTTTTCAATATCCTTGCAGTGATAGCTTACGTGGTGGAGTCCTTCTCCTTTTTGTTTGAGCCATTTGGAGTGTATTGTGTCTCCTTCTAGGGGTTGGATTAGCTCGATTTGTAGGTCTCCCTGCTGGTATATGCCGATTTTCACTTTGCCGCCTGGTACTTCTGTTTCTATTGTGGGAAATGGTCCTATTCCCAGCTTTTCTAGGAATTTTGCGGTCTTTTCCATGTCTTTTACTACTATTCCTAGTTGGCTGATTTTGTAGTCTGTTACCTTTTCGCTTGATGTGGTTTCCATTTTTATGCCTCCTTTTTTTGGGTTGTTGTTTAGAGTGTTTTGGTTCTTAATTTAATTTTCTATTTTAGATAATTTAAAAAGTGTGAGAGTTAATTATTGGGTGATTTAATCTGTCTGGAATTTTGGGGTGTTTGTTATGTTGGAGGATGTTGAGGAAATTAAAAAGTTGAAGGCTAAGTATTGCTATTATGTGGATGGGTATTATGAGGATTCGTCGTGTCTGGATTTGCTTTTGAGAGAAGTGTTTGCTGAGGATGCTTTTGTTGATTTTGGACCTTTTGGGAGTGCTAAGGGTCGGGAAGAGATAAGGAACTTCTATGTAAACGTGGTTTTTGGGGTGCTTTCTTTTAGTATGCATATGTTGCTTAACCCTCTGATAGAGATTAATGGTGAGAGTAGGGCTACGGGTAAGTGGTATTTTTTTGTTCCAAGTACTATGAGGGAGAACAATTTGGCCGGTTGGCTTGCGGGAATATATGATGATGAGTACGAGAAAAGGAATGGGAAGTGGTTTATAAAATCGCAGAGGGTTAAATGGTTCTTTGGCACCCCCTACGATAAGGGCTGGTCTAGAGAGAACATGATTCCTAAATAGGAAGCAATTTGACTCCTTCATAGTCGGTAACTCGGTCATTCAAAATTGGATGTTGTAGGGGTCCCACTTTAGTGGTGAGTGAATTTTTTGGGTCTAGATGATTTCGAGCCTCAGCCATAACTATTTATGGGTTGTGGAGCAAGTTGTATTAGTATCTCGTACCTGTTGGTAATTTGTTTTGGGGTGGTTTTGTGAAGGCTAGGGTTGTTGTTGAGGATGTTTCGGAAATTAGAGAGTCTTTGCTCCGGGTTTTTGATGCTTTTGGTGGTGTTGAGGAGTTTGTTAAGCCTGATTCTAAGGTTTTCATAAAGTATAATGGTGTCCACTTTGGTAGGGTGATGTATACTGATCCTAGGGTTATAGGTGAGATGGTTAGTATTGCTAGGGAATTTACTGTGGATAAGGTTTATGTGATGGAGAATTCTACTCAGGGCAATTTTACTCGTATGGTCGCTGAGGTTAGTGGTATTGCTCAAATTGTTGAGGAGAGGGGGGGTGAGAATCTGTACTTGGATGAGCAGAAGCCGGTTATGGTGGAGATGGGTGATGAGCGTATTCCTACTAAGTTTCCTGAGATTTTGTATGATAACCTTATTCGCAGGAAGGGTAGCAATGTTCTGATTAATATTCCCAAGCTTAAGACGCATTGGGAGACTACTGTTACGCTGGGCATTAAGTGTTTTCAGGGGCTTCTTTATGATTGCGATAAGCTTGTGAATCATAATTATAAGTTGCATCAGAAGCTTGTGGATACTGTAAAGTTTATTCGTCCGGATTTTACGATTATTGAGGGTATTACTGCCACCCGGTTTGGCCATTTTCCCCCCGAGACTTTGCTTTCGGAGTGTGTGGTTCCATTGAATATTTTTATTGCTTCGAATGATGTGGTTGCATGTGATACAGTGGGTGCGAAAATTCTGGGTTATGATGTTGAAGAGGTGAAACATATTAAGCTTGCCGCGGAGCAGGGACTAGGGATCGGTGACCTTAAAGATATTGAAATTATCGGTGACATTTCGCGTTTCAGAGAGCGTTTCCCATATACCCCCTGTAGGGACTGCCCCAGTGAGGTGCGCTTTATTAGGGGGAGGGAGATGGCCTGTGTGGAGGGCTGCTATGGAAACACATTATTGGCTCTCCTCTATTTCTGGTACGATTTTAAAGGTGAGGGCGGCTTTAACATTATTGCAGGTAAGGGTGTTAGTGAGGACGAACTGGACAACCTTCTGCCCGGGGACATTTTAATCGTTGGGCCTTGCACAATTGAAGAGAACTTGGACAGGATTCGTGAAAAGTATCCTGAACGCAAAATTTATACTATACCTGAATGTAACGATATTGCCAAAATTACTGCGTATCTGTGTGCCATGATGAAAATTGATGTTCTTAGCATGATTCCAATGGACACGAATAAAACGCTCGAAATAATACAACAGGCCCTGCAACATGGATTAGACGCAAATCTTCCCCTCCTCTAAAAGCTCATCCTTATTGGGCGGCCCCTCCCCCCTTTGTGTTTTAATCCCCTTCTCCCTAGTTTCTCCCTTTTTATAAAGTATGATAAATGCTTAAATATGGAAAATAGATATGGTTAATTTAATTTGCACATGTATATAGAATTAGTGTTACACCCCTCTGAGATAAAGCTAGTTGAGGGTTGAGTTGGTATGACAAAAATTTTCTTCACCAAAGAAGAATTACGTTTCAGAGAGGAAGTTCGGGAATTCGCAAGAAGAGAGATAGCTCCATATGCCGACGATGTTGAAAAAGGAATGTATCCAGGGCCGCTCCTGAAGAAAATTGCTGAGGCGGGATACATGAGACAGCTGCATCCAATTGAGTACGGTGGAACCAACAAGGGCTTGGTGTACGAGATGATTGTCGCCGAGGAGATTGCTGCAGTTAGTGCACCCACCGATATGTCGCGTACTGCTTCATCTACACTATGTGCGATTCCCATATCTCGATTCGGTACTGATGAACAGAAAAGAAAGTACCTGACACCTATAATAAGGGGAGAAATGATTGGGGCAATAGGCATTACAGAGCCAGATGTGGGGTCTGATACTGCTGGCATGAAAACTCGCGCAATAAGAGATGGAGATGAGTATGTCATCAATGGTGAGAAGAGATTTATAACGAATGGGGCGGATGCGGATATTATTACTCTATTTGCCATTTCGAATCCGGAAGTGCCAGCGAAGCGGGGCGCTAGTGCTTTTATTTTTCCAACAGATACAGAAGGATTTAAGGTTGAGAAGGTTTACAACCTTCTGGGTATGCACGGTATGCGCATTGCACATTTGAAGTTTGAGAATTGCCGTATCCCCGCTGAAAATCTTCTTGGTAAGGAGGGTATGGGTTTTAATATCCTTATGGACGAGTTGGACACTGAGAGGATTTCTATTGCAGCAGAGATGATTGGAATTGCCCGGGCAGCATTTGAGATAGCCGTGAAATACTCCACCGAGCGTGTGCAGTTCAATAGGCCAATTAACTGGTTTGAGGGGGTAAGTTTTAAGATTGCTGATATGGCTACCCAGCTAGATGCGGCGGAGCTTTTAACTCTACGTGCAGCACGGATGGTAAATCGTGGTGAAAATGCCAGCAAGGAATCAGCTATGGCTAAGGTGTTTGCAGTAGACCACGCCTTTGAAATTTGTAATCAGGCACTACAAATACTGGGCGGCATCGGGTACACAACCGAATACCCTGTTGAACGCTATTTAAGGGATGTTAGGATTGGTATGATTGGCGGCGGGACGTCGGAAATAATGAGGTTTCTGATTCAGAGAGAGGTCTATAGGGAATTTGAGCAAAAGGCGGGAAAGGAGAAGCAAGCTATACCTGTTGAAGTTTCAAGCACTTCTGGCAGAGAGAACCCCTAAGGATTAATCCTCTAGTTAAACTTTTTTTGCTCCCTTCTTGACAGTATCCCTAGGAGGATTTCTTGTTTCCTACGGTACTGGGAGCGGCTTCCACACCACTTTTCATATATGGAAGGAAAATCAGGAAATAGTAGCAAGTCTGACACTGGCAAACGGCTCTTTTTTGGTTGGCGTTTCTTGGATGTCTGTTTTTAACAGGATTTTAAACCCGATATTTTTACTGGGGATATATACAAACTTTTAATAAAACATTTAAATTATGGGGGATGACTGAATAAGTGGTATAATTTATGTTTCGCCTGCGTGAAAAGATATTAGAATTAGGTTTTGAGTAGTGTTTCAAAGTTGATTTGGATAGTTTGGAAAAATGGGTACCCTGAGAGCTGATTTAATGTTTTGCTGGAGTTGAACGTTTATGGTTTTGCGAGAAAGCTTGAATAAATTGACTCCGGAGAAGGAGATTGAGTTTCTTCGCGGAGCCTATTTTGGTGTGGATGGAGTTTGGTTTCTGGTTTGTGAGGATGAATATGATTTTGATGAGGCTCTTTACTTAGATGGTGAGGTTTGGAAACGTTTCGCTAAAATCCTGGCGAAGAGGGTGAAGAGATTATTTGATGTTGAGGGCGAGGATGCGGAAACTGTGGCTGACACCCTTGCTTTACGCTGGACTATGGAAAAATGGGAATTTGAGGTTTTAGAGTATAGTGCAAAGAGGAGTGTACTACGGGTTACAAGTTGTCCTTGGCTTGAGGGGTTAAAAAAGTCCAATAGGGAGAAATTTATACCTAAAATATGCGACCCAGTTTGCGAGATTGTTTATCACAGCTGGGCGGAAGCCATTAACCCAAAAATCGAGGTAGAGAAACCGAAAACGAGGGGAAAAGGAGACACGTATTGCGATTTCATATTTACTCTAAAGTAATAGTTTCAGGTTGGGGCAAAGATAGGTTAAAGAAGAAATTGATATTTTATGCTACACCTTTCTTATGGTGGTGATGTAGATGTCGCTTGGCGGCAAGATAAGAAACTTTCTGGGCGACGATCCTAAGAAGCTTGTTGATGAAATACTCAAGAGCATGAAAGAAGAGTATGGTGAAATTCCCTTTATTGCAAAATCTATGAGTAGTCAGAGACCAGAAGCATTTATTTTCAATGCCCTACAAACCCTATTTATATTGAAAAGGCCTAAAGCAGTTCCTCAAAAAACAGCGGAGCTCTTAGCCATCGCAGCCGCTACCGCCATTGGATGCGAACACTGTATAGATTTTCATATAAGGGCCGCTATGCGCCTTGGAGTGTCCAAGGATGAAATATTTGACGCCATAATGGTTGCCGGCCTAATCTCTCAGACGTCAAAATTAGCCGTAGGCCTAAGAAAGCTGGAGAGGGCTTCCCTATCAGATTCACCTTAGGGTTCCTTATGGAAGTGGTTTCCAGCGAATAATTCAGCTATATCCACTATCTTAATTTTGCTCCGAGATTTCAATAGATTTTGCAGACAGGAGGGGCAAGATGTGATTATAGCATCAACTCTTAACTTTTCCGCCTCATCTATTTTGAGTTCCGCAGCATTCCGAGCAGTTTCTTGGTCGTAGGCTCTCAATAAACCTCCTCCCCCACAACATATCGCTTCGTCCTTGCACTGATTGTATTCCTCAAGCTTCAACCCCGGAATACTTTTAAGCGCTCTTCGCGGCTCTTCTATTACCCCACATCCCCGAGCTAGTTCACAAGGATCTTGGTAAACTACACGTAGGTCACCCACAGATTCTGGTTTAATTTTTCCCTCCTCCACGAGTCTGGATATGAACTGGGTTATATGTTCCACTTTGAAGGGAACTTCAGTGATTTTGGGGTAAACATCTCTCCACATTCTAAAACAGGCGGGACACGATGTTACCAATGTCTTTATTTTGAGATCCTTGAAGGCCTTCACGTTTTCTTCTATAATTTTTTTCGCTTGCCCCAGTCTTCCCGCCATAAGTAGGGGAGCCGCACAGCAGTTCTCATCGGGGCCTAGAATTGTGAAGTCTACGTTTGCCTTTCGGAAGATTTTTATGGTCGCCAAAGGAATTCTTGCAGCGGAGGGGCTATATGCAGAGTTGCAGCCAACAAAATACCCTACCTCAGCTGGAACCTTCACCCTGTCTTCCACCGGCTCTTCTGATTCGTAAGTCCACATCAACCAGTCCTCCCTCTCTGCTCCATGGACATTTCCACTATCCTGAATATTATCTACTACTTGTTTTACATTTGTGGGAAGCTCATCTTCCCCTAATTGACTTCTAAGGTACTCAACGACTAGGGGAACCGGGACGCCTCTGGGACAGACCTTCACACAAGCCATGCACAGGGTGCAGTTAAAGGAGTTTTTGGCAGAGTGCTTCTCTCTCTCTGGGGTTCTGAAGCCCTCGGAGGCAAAATATCTAGAGTTTACTGGTGAACTTGCTCTGGCCACAGGGCAGAAGGCGATGCAGGTGCCACATCTTATACATTTGTCTGTTTTTTTGAGAAGTTCGGCTTTTTCACCCAATTCTAGCATCCCCTCAAATATTTTATTACTTCAACTGCTGATGAGTATCCTGTACATAGGGATGTTCCCAATCCTGTCATGTAATTTTCTGAAATGGCTGAACAGGCAGCAAAAATATTCTTAAAGCTCTTCCCGTTAAAGACAAGTCTCATCTTTCTATCAGTTTTAAAATACTCTCTTGCCTGTAGATTTAGGGATGCTTGAAAACCGTTTCCACCCTTTATATTGATTGTATCACTCATTAATTGTCCAGTGGCTATTATGACCACCTTGGACCATATTTCCTGTTTAGTATCATTTTCCACTATTTTGATTTTGCAGCCTTTTCCTGTATCCTTTATCTCAGTCGACTGCCATCCTAGTTTAATTTCAACTCCATTCTCTATACATGGCTTTTCTAGCAATTGTTGTAGTCTTAGTCCGGGAACAGAAGGCGGGAAGGACATAGTTTCAAAAACCTTAGTTCCCAAACTGTCTTCAAACTCATGTATGATCTCCTCTGTTCGACGCAAACCTAGAACTGGGGGAAACGCCAAATAATCATAGCTTCCCAAATTAAGCCCATTCAGACTTTTGATTATATCCTCACTATTAGATTCCAGCAAGAGCGCCAGCGGTACTGGTTGAATTTCGCTCCTATCCAGTTTTACATAGTCTGCGGCCACTCCCCAAATCTCTCTTAGTGAACGAGCGATTAAAGCTGGGGTGTGGTTTACCAGGTGGCGGAAACCAACTACCAAAACCTTGGAGCCTTCAAGGTTATCTCTTGTTCCCCTCATTATGCTGGACTGAGCCAATAGAGTGGGTTTAAACAGTCCTAGGGGAGTTAAAAGAGTCTCATTTGTTTCCAGATTTCCCTCATACCTAATAAAAGAATCATACTTCTCTCTAAACTCCCGAAAAGCTTCCAAAATTCTTTCCACGCCAACTATAGCGTAAGGGTGGCTGGGATTCCTACTAACAAAATCTTTCAGCACTTCCAAGGGCTTTTTGACATCCCTACCGTTAAAATACCCCAGAAAATCTATGGTTCCTGATGAAAGCACTGTGCTGCCTAGACCGGATGCAACCACCATAGTGGGGAGCTTCGCCTCGCTGGTTTTTCTGGCAGCCACCAGACCTGCCATACCACAGCCAATCACAGCTACATCAACTTCATGCATCCTCTTTACCTCGGTGTCTTATGTTTCCCACCATCTCAAACATGACTTTGGCGAACATGAGTTGCCTAAGTTGGTCTCCCCTAAGTATGTGAGCAACCTTCCACTGTTCATCTAGGAACTCGACTAGTGAATTCAAAGCTTGTTGCGCCGAAAATTTGAGGTCTTCAACCATGACTTCTGCGGCGCGATGCACGCAGAGTTGGCCTTGGCAGGTTCCCATACCCAATCTGGTGCGCCTTTTGACATCTCTCAAGTTCTTAGCGAATAATGCTTCAAAACTGTGAACTATCTCTGCTCTGGAAACTAGACTACACTCGCATATTAAGCCAGGTTTCTGAGGCATTGCCGACGACATTGTACCATACTTATTAATAATCTCTTTAGCGGTTAAGGAGTTAACTTGAAAACGCCTTTGAATCTCCTCAAGTGGTGGCGGGGGCCCCTCACTTCCAAGGATTGGCTCCTCTGCAGTTCTACAATTTGCTCTAATTCCCAGCTTCTCACAAACTAGGTCCGCTGTCTTTTCAGCCATAAGCCTATAAGTGGTGAGTTTCCCTCCCGTAATTGTTACAAACCCTTCCACTCCATCTTCCTCATGGTCAACTAATAACATTCCACGTGTAGCTGTACGTCCCGAACCCTCCCCAAAAAGAGGGCGAACCCCCGAGAAAGCTCTTATAATCCGAGATTCTGCAACAATGGGAATCATCTCCTCCCCCTCCTTCATAATTTTTTCAACCTCCTCATTTTCTGGAAGAATGTTATCCGGGTTTTCTACGAAGGTTGAGGTAGTTCCCAAAATCATTGTAGAATAGTGGGGTACGATTATGTCTCCATCCGAGGGGTAACGGAGATGATTAATCACATGATTTATTACTCGATTATTGAGAACTACTAGAGTACCCTTGTTAGGTCTAATATTCAGCTTTATTCCCACTTGCCTCGCAACAATACCTGCCCAGGCTCCAGTAGCATTAACCACAATTTCAGAAAAATACTTTTCACTCTTCCCGTTTCTCAACACCTCAACGCCTACAACTGCTCCATCACTTAATATGGGTCTGGCGCTGGTGTAGTTTAGAGCTTCGGCCCCATTCTGCAGTGCAGAAAGCACGTTGGAGACGACAAGTAAGAAGGGATCTATGGAGCCATCATTAACCCAAACCGCAGCTTTAATATTTTTGGTCAGAAAGGGCTCCTTCTCTAATGCTTCTTCAACTGTTATTTCTCTATGTTCAACTTTGGTTTTGCTACAACCTTTAAGAAAAGAATCTAAATATTCCAAGTCCTCATTTCTGGTTGCTACAAATAGCCCCCCAGTATCCTCAATGGTATGCTTGGCAATCCTTCTGAGAATAATATTTTCCATGGCGCATTCTTGCGCTGACTCAGGGTCACTGATTACGTAGCGTGCCCCACTGTGCAAAAGTCCATGATTTTTGCCTGAGGCTTCTGAGGCTAAGTCTCCTCTATCAACAAGTAGGGTGCGCACTCCCCTTAGCGATAAGTCTCTTAGAACACCACTTCCTACTACTCCTCCGCCTATAACAATTACATCAAATTTTGACATAGTGATCTCTACACAGAAAATTCTGAAAGCCTCGCGTAAATATTCTTATCCTTCAAAGCCATGTAAACATCATTGTGTACTTTATATAGCTTATCGTAAATCTCTCGATTCTTTTCATCAGGCTCCTTTCGCTCACCTATCTGCACCATACTTTCCGCTGCATCTGAAACACTTCTGTATATTCCTACACCCACACCAGCTAAAATGGCTGCGCCCAGTGAAGTGGCCTCCTCCACCTTCCCTCTAGCCACTGGAATATTATAGATATCTGCCTGAATCTGATTCCATAGTGGGCTGCGTGTGGCTCCTCCTGTGATTCTAACTTCCTCAAATTCTAGGCCTAATTCCTTCATAACCTCAATGTTTTTACGAACCTCGAAACAAGCGCCCTCCATTATAGCTCTGATGAGGTGCGCCCTAGTGTGGCCAAGAGCCAAGCCTACTATAACTCCTCTTGCATCTGGATCCCAGTAAGGCGCCCCCGCGCCCACAAAGTGGGGTAGTAAGATTATTCCTCCAGAGCCTGGGGGTGCCTGTTCTGCCACGCTGCATAGGATGTCGTAAGGATCTTTTCCCAATATTTCTGCCACATTCTTTTCTGGATGCCCCAGCTGGTCTCTAAACCATCTATATACGCTACCAGTGGTAAACATGCTAGCTTCAACAACCCATTTACCGGGATCGGCGTGGCAACTAAACAGTACACGTTTTTTAGGGTCACGCTTGGGTTTTTCGGTGTAAGCTAGGAGAAAGGTTCCTGTACCCATAGTTGCCTTAATTCTTCCCGGCTTTATTACCCCCACCCCTAATGCGCCACACTGCTGATCTCCCCCTCCTGTAACCACCGGTGTTCCTTCTGCAAAACCAGTCTCTCTCGCCGCCTTCGCGGTTACCTCTCCAATTTTTTCCCCGGAAGCATGTGATTCATTCAATTTTTCGGGTGGGATTTCCAAGGCGTCGCAAATCTTGTCAGACCACCTAAATTTTTCAACATCAAAAAGCAAAGTCCTTGAAGCATTTGACCAGTCGGTTACAAACATATTTGACAATTTCATTTCGATGAAGTCATGAACCAGCATGAATTTATAAGTGGAATTGAAAACTTTTGGTTCATTCTCTTTTATCCAGAGAATCTTGGGGGCTGAAAAATAAGGATCAACTGTGAGACCAGAGATCCGGTATACTTCATCAACACCCACTATCCTCTTTATTTCATCGCATTGTTTAACCGTCCTGCGATCCTGCCAAACAATAGCATTCCTCAAAGGATTTCCATCTTCGTCGACTGGAACCGTAGTCTCACGCTGATTAGTGACGCTTATACCGACAATATCTTCGGGAGCGATGCCTGCTTTTTCTATGGCCCTTTTCGAGGTGTTACAAACAGCCCTCCACCAATCCAACGCGTTTTGTTCCACCCAAGCTGGGCGAGGAAAAATACTCGGGTATTCTTCATAATCTCTAGAAATTTCCACTCCATTTTCATCAAAAATTATGGTTCGGCAACCAATAGTGCCCGCATCCACAGCCGCTATTAACTGCATTCACATTCACCTCTTTTAAACTTCCAAGGGGAGTAAAACAATCAGTAATATACTGATAATCTCTAATAAGAATAGCTCTCAAATACGAAACATTTAGCTATAAAAATATTTTTCATTCTTCACATAAAGGTAGAATCAAATAGATAACCTATTTCTTGTCTTTGGCTGCAAAGTGCTGTCTTCTAACCAGTCCCTAGGGCATTTGCAATTTAGCAAGCACCAATCTCTTAAAACACATAGAAGGCGGTGCTTATGTGCATTGTCTGAGGATAGCCTCACAGTTTTTTCAGAAATGTGGGGCTCAACAGTTGATAGATTACAAAAAAGCAATCCCATTTACAAATATGCAAAAAATCGTCCCTCCCAGTTTGGAACCCTAGATAGTTTACACGCCCATACTTATTCTCCGTTAAGAAGCACATTTACCTTCCACAAAATCTACATTTTTAAATGTGTCTTTCTCAAAAAAAGAAAATAAATAAGGGTCTTTTTGAGAGCTGGTGTGGAGCTAGAGACCTAGAATCTTTTTTAGCTTGTCTGGCTCCTCGCCCTCTTCAACAAAGACTTCTTTTTGTACTCCTACACGCTCCGCGTCGAATTTTCTGGCTATTCTACCACCTACAACTTTTTCTCGAACGCTACTTTTTTTACCTTGCCAGATATACACTGTATCGTGGGTATCTATCAAGAAAACATCCTCTGAGTCTAGAGACGCTTTGGATAGTGGCACTTGAACGAATTGTATATCATCGAGAGTTTCAAACTCTTCCCCTGATATCCTGTACATAACAACTGGGTGTGTTTTTTTCTCCATTTTTTTGAGTATAGATTTGGCGAGGTCTTGATCCACTATGCGCATTGGACCTACTGTTTTCCTAAATTCTAGTGGTTCACTACCTTGGTGTACTGTTTCTACGCGAGGTTTGCCTTTGCGTTGCTTATCTATGAGGTCGCTTATGAAGGCGCCAGCGAATTTTTCATCAACTGTTGTTTTTTCACCCAACCATATCCATATTCGGTCTCCAGCGTCGACAACATAGGTGTCTCCAGTTGAGAAAACAGGTTGCATTATTTCCTCATAATCGCCTTCCTTAACTAAGTAAATTTTTGCCAAGAGAAAACCTTCTACAATAATTTGTGCAATTTATATATTAAATTATTGTTATATTAAATTACCCCTATTG
This sequence comes from uncultured archaeon, assembly GCA_964510585.1. GTDB lineage: Archaea > Asgardarchaeota > Jordiarchaeia > Jordiarchaeales > Jordiarchaeaceae > Jordiarchaeum. The sequence goes on from CAZECW010000025.1 coordinate 23,686, forward strand.
AGCGACTGGATGACGCCTTATTTAAAAGCTGAATTTTAATGGGAATTATGTTATAGAAACTTAGATTAACTTTTTAAATAGTTCTTTGATAAGGGTAAACAGCTTTTTGAGGTGTTATTATGAATGTGGCTATAAACTATTGGAAGAGAGTAGAAAATATTAGAGCGGCCATGGAAAGAAACGGATTTGACGTTCTAGTTTTAACGAGAAATAAGGAGCTTACCTACATTTCTGGGGTATTTATCCCTTGGAGAAGTGCAATGGTTATACCCCTAGATGGCGAAATTCAACTCTACACAGTGCTAAGTGACGCTGAAAGGATTAAGGATGAAACCTGGCTAGAAAATATTTCAGTTTACGCCCCTATTCCAACCCTTTCTTGGACTGATCAAGTAATTGCATACCTTAAACAAAACAATTTAGAAAAATCTACTGTGGGTGTTAACTTAGGCTACACAATTAGAGTTAATGAAGGATACCTATTTGCCTCCGAATATGAAGAGCTAAAAAGCGGGCTTCCAGACGCCGAGCTGAAAAACGCGGTTCAAGCCCTCGATGAGGTCATTGTAATAAAGGAGAAAGGGGCCATCAAGCTTTTGAGACAAGCTGCAGCAATCGCCGATATTGGTATTGATACGGCTCTGGAAACCATTTATCCAGGTATGAGCGAAACAGAGCTTGTGGGTGTTATCGAGGAAGCCATGAGACACGCGGGGAACCAATGGGCTTGGGCTCTAACTGGGGGTCACGAAGTTGGCACTGGCGACAGAGCCACATACCATATGGGCGCCACTACTCCCGCAACCCAGCGTATAATACAACATGGAGACAATGTAGTCGTAGACCTACACAGCATGTACGAAACATATCTGTCAGACCTCACGCATAATATCATCATCGGTAGTCCAACAAGTGAGCAGAAGAAACTTGCGGAAGTTTATGTCGAAGCTGTAAACACTCTCCTCGACTCTATGGGGCCCGGAGTGAAAGTCGGAGATATTGCCAAGAAGGTAACTGAAACTGTCACTAAGGCGGGATACGGAAGTAATGTGGTTCAAATGTTTGGTCACGGAATTGGTGCGATAGGAGACGAGTGGTATCTTCCCATAATCCAATATGGCCCCTATAGCGAGAAGACCTTGGAACCGAATATGGTAGAGATTGCTGTATGTATTTTAAATAAACCTGGGGTTGCAGGCTACCGCTTAGAGTACCCTGTGTTGATAACTAAAAGCGGCGCTGAGCCTCTAGCAAAGACACCTATAGAACCCACCATAATATAGAAAATCTCTAGCTAAACAATGTTAAATCAGACCGTTTTCCAAGCATTACTAAAATAGTATAGAAATCCTCCTTCAAAACCAAGAAATAGAGAAGCAATCTCCCTCCGCTTCCCCAAATTTTCGCATTTTTTTCCCTTTTGATTGTTTTTAGTTACACATCCAGAGCTTCATCTAAAATCTATTCGTGGAAAATACCCCCAGAAGGCTTGCTAATTACTTCAGAAAAAAGGAATACGCAGAAAAGTGTTGAATCTAGAAGCAATAAACTCTAATTTAACTTTGTCAAGTTAGAATTATTGAATAAAATTCATAAAATTTCCAAATGTTTTTTATATTAAAATTGGAGTTGCGGATTAATTTTTGTAATTTAAATTAAGTCACTGTTTTCTGAAGAAAAGTTTTATTATTCACGGATTGCCATTATTTATTAAAGTGAGTAGTGGAGCTGACCTTTGTGTCATTTATTGAAGAGCCTCATCTTACTCGAAGTAGGCAAAGATTCAGACTTTTAGCTTCCAATTGTGATAAACTCATTAAATCGGTTCTTCAAGTGGTAAATAGCTACAAAGATGGTGGTTTGAACAGACAGGAATTTTTCAGGGATATTCGAGATCGCCAAAAAATAGATGTTGGTGTCTTAGACAAGGAATTTCTAGAAGAATTGGAGAACAGTGCAGGTATTTTGTACATGCGGGGCGAGTACCGTCTTAATATGAACCGCTTATTAATGCTAATAAACATGTTTCTCAAAGAAATCGAGCGGGTTGATAAAGATAGGGCTGATGAATTAAGAAAAAATGTTAATCAAATTAATCTCAAAATTGACACTCTTACCGGCGAGACCACTGAGGTTGCAAAGACCGCTAAAACAAAGCTACCAGAATATGAGGAAATCGAAAAAGAAGAAATAATTCAAGAACCCGCTGTAGTGGGGGAAAAGGCGGGATTAGAACCTGTAGATAAAGCTCTCACCACCTATATTAAAGAGTATGACAAACTAAGCCTTGTACAGATATCCTCAGTTTTAGGCATATCTGAAAATGAAGTCAAGAAGAGATTAAGTTACCTGTTAGAACAGGGGATTCTAGTCGGCAAAATACAAGATGAGTATTTCCTAAGAGAAGCAGTAAGTGTGATACCAACCCCATCAGAATTAGTAAAAGCAGAAGCTGTCACAGAGGTAACAAAAATCACTAAAGAGGCAGTTACACCGACACAAGAAGTAACCGTGAAACCGCCTGCGATAAAAAGTATTGAGACGCCTATGGTTGAAGAAGCCATCGCTAAAAAACCAGTTCTTAAAGAGCTCGAGGTTGAGAAGCCAGAGGTAATAAAAACCACTGTTGAGGAGCCTGTAGTTGAAGAGCCCGTAGTTGAGGAGCCTGTAGTTGAAGAGCCCGTAGTTGTTGAACGTATCGAAAGTGTGGTCACTAAGGAGGCCGTTGTTGAGACGCCTATGGTTGAGACTGCAGAGGTGGCGCCGCCTGAAGAGGTGACTTATACCCCTAAAGAGATCAAGGAGATTTACAAGAGGATGAAGATTTTTATTGAGATGGTTTCCCAAGTTCTTGAAATGGTTGTAGTTCCCGATAAGCCTGGATTTGATAGGAAGGCTCTGTACAAGTTGATTTATGATTACTACTTCCTTCCCATCGATGGGTCTTTTGATGTGGAACCATTTAAGGAGCTAGCCAAAGAGGGAGTAGTTCGCGTGGAGGAAAACTGGATTAGAATTGACTTGGGCAAATCCCTTTCACTTTTCAAAAACAAGTACCTTCCCGGGATTAGGAAGGTTAAAAAGAGAACCGCGTCTAAGCTGGAAAAAGCTTTAGACGAAAACATAGAGCAAATGATAAATAATCTCCTAAAGACTAGTGCTTAGCGGCGATGAGGGTCGTTCAGATTAGTCTGATTCACTCCATTTTTGGGCTCTGAATGGGTAGAGGGTTCCCATGGTTACTTCCTTGTGAGGCAGAATAGAAAGAATCCAAATCTCCGGCTACGGTTTTGGTTGATTTTATAGGTTAGATGTTCTTGCAGTAGCCTATTATTTCAAAGTCTTCTTCGTCGAATTCGTTGGCAGTCCATTCTTCTATTTCTTTTATCATTTCTTTTATTTTTTCTGGCGGTCCGTAAATTGTATCCTTTGTTACGTTAAGTCTGTATTTTGACTTTGCGCAATCTTCTATGGCTAATTTTAGGAATTTTTCAGCTTTGTCTTCGGATATACGAAACTTTTCAGCTAATCCCGGAATTATCTGCCTCTTTTTTTCCACAAGTTCGACAGAAGAAACGTTCTCGCTCATTTCCATATGGGCTCCGTTATACTTTTATTGTTTAGGGGGTTTAACTTTTTGCTTATTCTCTTTTTTATTTTTCTATTATTCTATACTGTGCCTTCTAGTTGCCATAGTTCCTGTACTAATCTAGGAAGGAATGCTCCAACGTCGCTTATTATCCCTATGGCGTAGGTTCCTCGATCTGTAAGTTTTGTAACCACCGCTGGGTTTATGTCTATACAAATTGTTTTTACAGTGGATGGGAGCATGTTTCCCACAGCTATGGAGTGTAGTGTGGTTGCGAGCATAAGTACTAAATCTGTGTTTCTCAATGCCTTCCTCATTGCGTCCTGTGCTTCCATTACGTCAGTAATGACATCCGGTATAGGGCCATCGTCTCTTATGGATCCTGCAAGTACCAGTTCCACATTGTTTCTTATGCATTCGTACATGATTCCGCTTTTTAGGATTCCCTTCTCAACCGCGTCCCGGATTGAGCCTGCTTTTCTGATTACATTTATAGCCATTAAGTGATGGCGGTGTCCTCCTTCATAGTTCTCAAGTGTTTTTAAATCCATTCCGAGGCTGGTTCCGTACAGAGAGTTCTCTACATCATGTACTGCTACTGCATTTCCTGTTAGTAGCGCCTGAACGTAACCCATTCTTATTAATTCGGACAGTGCTGCCGATGCTCCAGCATGGATGACTGCGGGACCCGGAACCACTACGATTTTTCCGCCTTTTTTTCTAAGCTCAAACATCTCTTTTGCTATCATGCGTGTAAGGGATAAGGTGGGTTTTTCTGATGATATGGCGCTGCTCATAAAGCTGAAAACCTCTTTTTTTCGTGACCTTTCTGGGGGGATAACTTTTATGCCCTTGTTTCCAACAACAACTAGTTCCCCCTTCTTTACTTTTCTCATTGGTATGCTGTAGGGTTTACCCTCTCTAATCACTATGACTTTGTCCATTTCTTGGTTTTCTGTTTTTATCCATTCCCCGTTTATCATAATAAATGTGGGATGATTAGTCGTTGAATAGAAATTATCCGGTAGCACTCCATCGTCAGGGGCGGGGATTAGTTCTGCGTCCACCGCCTTTTCAGTTACCACCGCACCTAACTTCTGAAGTTCCGCAAGAATCATATCGAGGTGTTGTCGATCTTTGCCAAAAATGCGTATATGGGCGTGTGAATACTCGTTTTTAGTTTTCCCAATCCTGAACTCCAGTACCTCGAATTCTCCGTTTAAATCATAGATTGCTCCAAATATTTTGGGAAGTATCATTGAATCTATTATATGCCCTGTTAACTCAATCTCAGCTTCAATCAATATTTATTCCTCTTTTAGGTTGGTACAGGCCTTCCTAGGTAAATTGATGCGGTTTTTGGGTGTTTGTTTGTTCTGTTTTTTATAACTCATATTTTGGTGTCTTGGGTGTGCAATAAGAATTGTATATTATAATATTTTTGGAGTTATTTTTGGCACTGCTAAACCCGGTTTACCTTCTGTGTGTATTATAGTTTTGTCTTCTTCTGCTCTTTTTTGGTTTAAACCAAGCTCATATCCATTCTTTAAAACTTAGGGTTTCCTGTTTCAAACGATACTTTTCAAAACTTCTTCAATTCGTATGTGGAGGCTTATGTTGGGTTACCTCTGCTTGGTTCTTTTGAAAAATTATTGTAGTAAGTTTTTGTGGCTTTTATATATGATTTTACAATAATTATGGTGAAACTTTAGGGCAATTTAAGTATCTTGAAAAAGTGGATGATGAAAATATGCAGGATATTTTGGGAAAAATGTCTAGGTCTAATTTGCATCCTTTTCTGTGCCTTATCCTTCTATTACAAATTAAGTTTGTCTTGTTTAAGGTTGGTCAGCTGACCTTGAGCACCAGTTTTGTGAATCTTTCTCACTCCATTAACTCAGAATCATTTGTCCTGCCTTTTCTCATATTTTTTGGTGCAGTGTTTTTTGATGGAAAAAAGGTGCCTTTTTCTCGTTATCTCCTAACGCAGGATAAAATTAGATTACTTAGGGGAAAAAATGTCTTATCAGAGGAGACTGTTTTCCAATTACTTCCCCCTTCTGAAAAGGATGGATTTAACTCTCCCTTGTGCCAAAATTTTTTGGTTCCAGATGTAGAGCTAGATGAGCAACTGGAGTATGCGTACGAGATAAATGTTAGGGGGGAAACAATTTCTCCTTGCCTTTACATTTTTTCAAAGCAACCAATCATTGAAGAAGATTTAGATGAAAAAGTTCAATCTGTTCTGTCAACCTTTAACCTAGGCGCCGATTATACTAGAATGCGTTTCGAGATATTGGAAGAAGAGTTTTTGGGTTTGATAGGAGGAGCTTATTTCACTGCGATTCGAAAGGTTAAGGGTGAAAAAAATATTTTAATTCTGGACGCGGATGGAAACCCAACTTACATTGCTGTGCTTACTTTGAAGGGTGCCCCAAATTGTGAATCACTAGATCCACAGTGCTTAGATCTTTTCTTGAAATCTATTGAAAACTTGGATACAAATTTAAATCTCGTAATTCCTTTTCGATTTTTAAAAAGAAGGAAATCTGAACAGACTTATAAGAACTTAAAAACAAGTGTTCGGGTTAAAAGTAAAACTCCAATTAAATACTGTGAAGCCTCTCCCTACATAGTTGTGAGGGGCGCCTCTCTAGAGAGCATTAAAAATCACATGAAGAGAGTGCACGCCGCCGCCAGTGCTGCATGGTCCGGAGTTAGGGAAAGAATTAATGTAGAGTTCTTGGACTGTAGCATAATTAAAAAATTCCTACACAACATAATTTGTAGGCGACTCCTTCCAGATAAAGATGTCTTTTTCATAAAAAATTTAAGTATTTATTTGAAAGTTCCCACTTCAACTAACGAGAAAAAGTTAAACTTTCCAATTGCCAATGAAAATCTGAAGGGCAATATTTCTAACAGCGATAAAATCCTATTGGGCGAAACTGCTTTGAGTGGACGCACAGTATCCGTTTGGATGGATTATGAAAATTTGTTACACTACGTGGTCATTTTTGGCGAATCCTACGAAAAATCTTTTTTTATAATGAGCTTCCTCAAAAAAATTAAGAAGCCTTGGATAGTTTTCGATTTTAAGGGCGATCTCTCAAAGTTGAAGGATCTGTTTAATGATTCAATTTCATTTTTCAGTCTTAATTCTGGGTCTGAGCAACTTAAAATAAACCTCTTTGATCCTAAAGATAAATCGCCGGAGGAACACGCCTCATTCCTAATTAGTATTTTCAAAAAATTTTTTGAAAACAAATTGGAAAATATGCAGGAGCCACTTCACAGAATTCTGAGTCACTTCAGTAATGTGTTGAGATGTGAACATGGTCTCAGAGAGTTCGACAACGCCTTTAATGAAGTACTAAAAATTAATGATTCTAAAAAGCAGACCATCATAAGAGAACTTACACTCTTGCTCCACAATCTTCAGCAAGGTGTCCTAAGTAATGTTTTCAGCAGTAGCCACTCTAACATAGGCACAGAAATAGCTGATAAGCGTGTAATCATCGATTTAAATCATCCATACTCTGAAACAGATGCGACTGGCATAAAATTTCTCACAACCTATATTCTAGAAATATTATCTCGTGGTTCGTCTGAGATAGTAAATGGCTTAAAGCACGTAACGGTAATAAACTGCCCCGAAAACGGTTCAGAACTGATTAATTTTTTAACCAAGAAAGTTTTAGATAAATCCACTTTGCTAAAAAAAGGTGAGGGTCTAATTCTATCTGCCACCCATCCTCAAGACTTTAAAAGCATCTATAGTTTGGATTCATGTTATACAATTATTTTTGGCGGTCTAAGAGAACCTAGAAGAGGTTCTGAAATAATAGGTGGGATAAATCCAGAAGAAATAGAGAATCTCGGCGGGAAAGCTTTAATGATAATTCCGGGAACAGGAAACAAAATAAAATTTGAACCTATTTGGGATAAAAACCTAATTAAAAAAGAAGCGACAATTCCTGCGCTTAAAGTTGAACCTATCGATAACCGTTTCAAAGCACCGGCCACTTTGGAAATGGAAGAGGCTAGTGACAAACTTGAGTTGAAACATCAGCCCCTCCCAGTAAAGAATACCTTCGTGACCGCCGATCAATTTCTCAGAGGAGTCCGTAACTCGAAAATTTCATTCGAACCCCCATATAATTTAAGTAGTGAGCAGGTCGCAGTCCTCATAAATCAGGTTTTAGCCATTCTTGATAGTGAAATATACTTAACAGATCTTTTTATATCAAAAATAATAGGAATACCCCCCAAGACTGTAAACAAAATTATGCGTGAAGTCTTAAATACAGATTCGGAAATTCAAAGAATATATGTTCCCGTAGTTGGAAGCAAAACCAATATTCCTCTGTACTACTCCAAATTCGGACCCAAATACGAAAATGTGCAGGACAAGTATTTGAAGGATATACTAGAGGAGATGTGCTTTAAAAACGGCATCAATTTCTCGCTAAAAAGAGATACCGAAACCGGAGCAGATGGTAAAATTGAATCCTACACTTTTAAACTGTTTGTTCATATACCTAACGATGATGAGCTAAAAAGCACATTTCAAAAATTATTTTTGAAGTTTAACAGAGTTGCAGTTTTGTTCCTCCACGAAAAAGATCTTGAAAAGGCCGAGAAGCTGAACAGTCAATGGAAAATACCTATACTTATGGGTAGCCTAATCAATCTTAACACATTTCTCACAGAAATAGTGGAGTCCTCTACCGAAAAAACATCCAACCCATCCTACACTCCAGAGAGAGATTTACAAGAGTTAATATCCTGGCTTCGAACCGAAACTTAACCCAAAAGAAAGTATTCATAATTTAAACAGAAATTCTGCAAAATAACCAAAAATAAACCTTATAGAAAATTTTTCGCTTATCAAAAAAAGTTTACTTTTATGACTTCGAATTATGCGTTTCACACTTCTAATGCAGTCCAAAAAATATGAGTAACTATATCTATCCTATTATCCTTGGAGCTTTATTATCCTTTATGCTAAAGAAGTATGCGACCAAGGCTCTTAAAGAGTAGTGGTGTAAATTCGTTATGCTCTGGACTAATGGAGCGCATTATTTTTCAATGAAACTCACTATTTTAATCATTATATGCTATAAATAAGTGGTTGGATGCCGCGATGGGTGACAAATTTGATGAAGCTTTTTCGGAGCTGGTTGCGGGGGTGGAGGCGCACGGTAGTAAGGAGTATAAGATTGCCTCACAGCACTTTAAGAGGGCTGCGGAACTTTTTAAACAGTTAAGGGAAGAGGAACTAGATGAACAACTTCAGACCACTGCTGCGGGAAACTTTTATCAGGCCCGCGCTAATTATCATCAGTCTATTGCGGATTATCTGAACTTTAAAATGCAAGATTATGAATCTGCTGCAAATAGTTACAATAACGCTGTTGCTGACAAAAAAATCGCTATAAATATTGTGAAGGATTTACTAAAAGAAGGGTGGATTAAAGACCAAAAACTTCCCTTGGAACTGGAGGCAGAACTAAACGGACTTGAAGCGGCAAGGTTTGAGTGTTTAGCCCAAACTGCGATCATAAATAAAAATCTAGAGAAGGCAGCGGATCATTTCCGAGAGGCTTACGAAGCTTACGAGAATAAAGAAAAAATCGAAGAAGCTCTGAAGAATACATACGAAGAAAAACTGGCTAGAGCTGACAAGATTAAGTGTGAGGGCTTGTACCACGAGTGCTTGGGTATCTACTACCTTGAAAAAGGTAAGAAGAAGCAAGCTAAAGGACTATTAATCAAGGCTAAAGAAAGATACGAAGAAGCAGTAAACCTGAATCCAGAATTTCAGGTTTTAAGCAAAGCCCTTGAAAGAGTAAACCATATACTTCTTAAACTCTAATTTAATTCCCCACTCATCTTTCCAAGCATTTTTTCAGTTTTCAAAGCCCTTTTTGCAGTCGCGTGTAGAAGCGAACAAGTGCTCCCGTTGCTTTAACCGCTCTCTCTACTTCAGTAAAAACTGGAATCCGAAGTTTATGTAGGCCACTAACCACACGCTCATAACAGTCATTTTCAATCTGGATACACGCCGCCACAATTGGCTTTAACCTTTTTTCTGCTGCTTCCTTAAAGGCTCCTTCCATATCAAACTCTATCTCCTTCATAAGTTCAAGCACAAGGATTATAGCGTCTACATTCTCATCTTCAAGGAGGGCTTCCACTGCGATTTTGTGTTTGTTTCCCACCTCTACACCGTCAAGACGGCTTGGAGGCCAATAATCCACAGGGTTTACGGTTTTTGTGCGCTCATTTAGCACTTTTGCTTTTAAGATTTTAACTGTGTTCGGGCTGAGATCGGCGATTTTTAATCCATTTTTTTCTAATGATCTTAAGCCTAAATCAATCGCACCAGAGGAGGGGCCCACTATTGCAACTCTATTACCCTTAGGTTTAGGCGAGAGAACGAAAATCTTAGCTAATTCAAATATTTCAGTATAAAGGGATGCACAGATAGCTCCTGCCTTAACTAGTTGCTCTCTTCTCTCCTCAGGGCAATGCAAAATTACAGGCTTCTGACTGGAAATTTCCCTAACCACAGCTACAATTTCATCAGTAATTCTTCTAAAATATGCTGTAATAACCCTAGTAGAGGGATCTTGTGCAAAAAATCTGAGTAGCTCTCCTTCGCTGACATCACAGGTATTTCCTAAATGGACTATTTTGTTGAATCTTAAATCGTCTGGCTGCCACCATCCAAGTCCCCCAGAAAGCCCGCCACTTTGACCAATAAAGCTCACCTCCCCTGCTTGGAAATTTCTAACAGGAGTAAAAGTTGTGGCGAAACGATTGGTGTAATCTATTAAACCTATAGTATTGGGGCCAATAAGCCTCAAATTGTTCTCCTTAGCTATACGAGTGAGTGTTTCCTCTTTCTTTTTTCCCCATTCGTCGCATTCGGAGAAACCCGAGGATTGCAAGATAATGTTCTTAACACCTCTTCTAGCCAACTCTTCAACCGCATCCACCACTAGATCTGAAGATAAAGCAACAATTGCTGTCTCTGGAACTTCTGGGATATCTTTAACAGCTTTAAAGGCGGGAAAGCCAAGAATACTATCCCTATCAGGGTGAACCAAAAAGACTTTGCCAGTGTAGCCGATTTCGATTATGTTCTTTAAAATCTGGTTTCCAAATTTTCCAGGAGAGTTTGAGGCTCCCAGAATAAGGATGCTTTTAGGATTAAAGAAAGATTCTAAACTCATCTTCAATCCCCATACCTAAACGCCTCTAAGATGCTGGAACACGCCCCACAACGCACACATCCAGCACGATTCCTAGAAGGATCAAGATTGTATTCAGACAAAATCTCGGCGACCTTTCGGTAAAGATTTATCATTCTTCCGGCATTCGGTGGGTTACGATTCTCAAACTCAGTTCCCAAAATCGGTCTGAAGGGAACCAAAAAGGGAACAACTCCTAACCTGGTGACTATTTCCACCCCCTGTAATATGCTTTCATCATCCTCTCCTAAACCTGCAATAATATAAGTACTAACCTGCGCCTCCCCAAATAGTTCCACCGCTTCTCTCCACGCCTTCAAATACTCATCAAAACTGACCTGAGCCTTACCCGGACATACACTTTCTAAAACTGTCCTGTCAAAATTTTCTATGTGAATACCAACCGTATCCACACCCACATCTGCTAATAACTCCAAATAACCAACACTGGGCGGCTCCAGCTGTACATGGATTGGAACATCATAGTTTTCCTTTAATTCTCTAGTTGTTTCTGCCAGAATTTTTGCTCCTCTGTCGGGCGTGCCGGGAGTGCCGGTAGTTAATGTGATGTGGCGACAGACACCTTCTTCAACTGCTGCTCCCACAACCTCTACCAACTCTTTGGGATTTTTTCTTGGAACTGTTGACCCATCCTTTAGTGAATTTTCAATCCCACAAAACTTACAACTCTGGCCAGTGGACCAATATACACATTTCTGAAGAACCGTTGTTGCCAAACAATCTTTACCGTGGAGGAGTGCTATTTTATACATGGGTTGTCCGCTGGATGTTTTTAGAGAATAAAACCTGGGGGAATCAATTAATTCTATATTGGTGATCTTCTCTCTATCTTTGTAAAGAGACCAGCTGGAACCGAGCCTTCTTAAAATAATATCCGAATTTTTTACAAAGTGAGGCCACAGGGGAACATTAACTACAGAGTTATTGGGTAAAATCATGAATCTTCCGCCAGCTGGGCCGGCTCCTGCCTTCCTCCCCTTTTCGATGCTGTCTTCTGTCTTAACCCCTTTGCAGAGGAGCTCTGTCTTTAAATTCATTAGTTTCAAGAGATTTCCCGGCTTTTTGTTAACGAAATTTTCGGCAACAAATTAAAGATGTCTAAACATATATACCTTTTGCCACCAAAAATAGTATAATATGCTGGTTTTTAGAGATGGCTGCGTGAAGAACAAAGAGAACATCGTATGCCCCCAAATCCCCCCACAATGGGGCCACACAACGAGGGAAATCAAAATAGATATACGGCATATTCTCTATGCAAAAATGCGATTGTTAACCATGCATCTAAAAACTCTAAAAAGTAGAATTGAAAATATTCATTCTAGTTTTGTACGTCTAGTTTACCTCTATACAAAAAATAGAAATAGCGGGGGAGTTTATAATTATCTGAGATTAGCGCGTCAGAAGGAAGGAAGTAGAATTGGTTACAGAATTAAAGGAAGAAAAATTCAAGGAGTTTGTTTCATCGAATCCTATAGTGTTAGTAGATTTCTCAGCAACTTGGTGTGGTCCCTGTAGAATTCAGGGAAAAATTCTAGACGGTATTGAAGCTAAATTTGGGAATAAAATTGCGATAGCCAAAGTTGATGTTGACCAAAATCCGAATCTTGCACGAGATTTTAACATTTACGCAGTACCTTCACTAGTATTTTTCTACAAAGGACAGCCTGTAGTTTTTGATGTAGAATCTGAAGAATCAACTGAGGAAGAACTGATAGAATCCTCAAAGTTAGTGGGGGTTCAAAGCGAAGAAAACCTTGAAAAAATTATAGAAGAGCTTCTCTCACAAAAAGACTCCAAGTAACCAAAAATAAACATTCATCCCACCTTCCTCACCCTTGGTTTATTTTTTTCTATTTTTGCGGAATTTAAGTCTATAGTGGGAATGCTGAACTTACTTTATCAAACAATTTTTGGAAATCTCCAAATCCCGCAAGAAACAGGAGCAGAAATTGGCAAAAACAAAAAACCAAAAAATTCACAAACGATGCGGAATATGGGATAAAAAGAATAATACAAAAATTTTTCTACAGTTCACACTGACACTATGTTCCTCGTTAGTGAATGGGGGTGATTAGGGTTATGCGGTCTAGTCTGAAGGTTCGCTTCCTGTTCTTCAGGTAGCAGTAGGCTTCAACGTACTGTTCCCTACGTCTTCTGCCGAATCTGTGGATTTTGAGAA
>CAZECW010000026.1:0-12202 GCA_964510585.1 uncultured archaeon
GCCTAAATCGGCGCCCGAAAATCCCCACGGAGGGTTTTTCCGACCACTATCCTCTAAATGGGAAACCCCTAAAATAAACATAGTCAAGTGTCAACAATTTTTGAATTAGTGAGAATATGGTGGATTATTCTCAGGGAGAGAGAATTGGGTACTTTATAGTTTTTTTAGCGTTTAGAGTGGCTACTTGCTTCTTTTGCTAAGTACTTGCTGTATGTATTTTTCTATGGTGTTCAGGGCAAACTCTGCAGTTTTAATTGCGTCTTTCGCATCGTCCTCCTTGTAGGATTTGCGGGGTGAAACTACTGTTCTCGCCCTGATTGCTGGGTAGCGGCTTGCTGTATACTGTTCCATTAGCCAAGATGTTTCACGAAAAACATTTCTAAGCTCTTCCACCCAGTCTTGGGGTGCGTGGGTTATCACTTCAGCGGCAAAAAGGGCTCCTAAATCATGTTCGTACACTTGTGTTAGGCCCTCGCAGGCGAGTGTTGCCTTCATAGCCTTTTCAACGCACTGTTGTGATTCGAAAACTACTTTGTGAAAAAACTTTTGTTTGAGAAGCTCTCTCGCTGCTTGCAAGTCAACTTTAGCTTCTTCAATTAGTTCATATGCTAATTTAATTGTCAAGTCTGAGGTCATTTTACCACCCATATGCCGCTTCTCGGATAGTACTTAATTTTGCCCGTTTCCACATCTTTAAATATTTCTTGGATTTTCTTCTCAAAGAATCCTGAGGGGTCAAAGAGAACCTGGTACCCTGAGGCTACTCCGAGAACAAGTGGGAATCTTGTGTCAACCATATAGTTGAAGTCGTCTGGGGTGAAGGGCAGGCAGCGAACCGCCCTTTTAAGAAGCCAAGTTAAGTCAGTATCAACTCTAACTACTCTTTTACTAATGGAGGAATAATCCTCCTCGATGATTGCCAGAATGTCAATGTCGCTTGTGGGTTTCTCCCTCCCCTGCGCAAAAGAGCCAAAGAGAACCAGAGAAATCAAAGTATCCCTGAACTCTTCCCTGAAAGATTTTGCAATAATATCCTTTTCCTGCTCTGAAAGCACTTTAAGAACCCCTTTCTCTAGTAAGCCCTTCTTACCTCATAAAGGTTTCTTAGAGGCGGCGGCGATGTAGATTCACTCAGTTCCGCCCCTAAACGAAGCGCTTACAAGGCTTCTTTTCGATGAGCCTCAAAACAAATAGAAAAATAGAACAATCCTATATCAACGGGTTCCAGGCGATGCAGATTCACCAAAATTTCTCCTCACCAAGTCGCTATGAAAAATAGAACAATAACTACTAAAATGGGAAAATAAATTAAACTAAACTGTAGTTTGGGTTGAGAGTTCTGCTCAGCAGTTTTCTTTATAGTGCGTGGATGTTGAGGTTAACCATACCTTCTCTGAAGAAAAGCTATAAATAATTGCGAAAAAAGGCTGTAACCTAGTAGACAAGTGCTAGTTTGAAGAAGTGAGTGTATGAGGAGGAAATTCTTGTTCCCTTATGAGCCGAGAGAGGGGCAAGAAGATTTCATGGAGTTTATCTCCAAGAATATTGATGAGGGCGCCGTGTGTCTCAACGCCTCCACCGGCTTTGGAAAGACCCCTGCAATTCTCGCCGCTCTTCTTCCCCAAGCTAAAAGGCATAAGATTATTTGGGCGGTGCGTACTGGAAACGAGACAGACAGACCCATAGAGGAACTGAAAATAATTAATGACAGGTTGGGCAAGGAGTTCTTCGGCCTTTCCTATAGGGGTAAGAGGGACATGTGTCTCCTTGCCAGAGACATCAGGTTAGAGGAGGAAATGGACTATCAAGATGTTTCCTTCCTCTGTGAGAATCGCAGAAAAAACTGTGATTATTACCTTGGATTACAAAATCTTGACGTGGAAGATTTCCTTGGAGGACCCAAACTCTACTCCGAGATTCTAAAGCTGTGCCGTGAGAAGGGTGTGTGCCCCTATTTTGCCCAGAGGGAGCTTCTACCGTACGCAGATGTGGTTTCACTCAGCTATAACTATATTATTGATGATGGAATGAGCTGGAGCGTCAAAAAATTGGTTCCTTTCTCGTCCAGCTTTCTTGTGGTAGACGAAGCACATAACCTTCAAAGCGCCTGCGGAAACCTGAACTCTGACCATATAACTCTGGGCACCCTCACCTATGCTTTAAGAGAGATTCAAAGGTTTAACTCTCTAGAGGCTCGCCGGGTTGAGAACCTCATCAACCGCCTAAGAAGCGAACTCCAACTCGTCTTCAAAGAAACACCCGGTGAGGAGATAGAGTTCAACCCTAAAAGTTTCCTTAAAAGCATGCTGCGAAAAATAGGGGCTAACATGGACTTGTTGGTGGAGGCTTTACACCTTATGAATGAGTACGGTGTGAAGGTCAGGCGGAGCCAATTGGAGGAGGGCAAAAATCCACGCTCCTCACTTTTTCACCTCTCAAACTTTTGGCTGGCGGTTATCGAAAACATGGATGTTCAGGGAGTAGCCTTCGTAGCTTCAAGAGAGGGGGAAAACATTGTTCTGGAGATGTGGGATATGAGAGCAGCAGAGATTCTCAGAGATAAGTGGAAAAGCTTCTATGGTTGCATCTTTTGTTCAGGCACACTGAACCCCATCAAGGCATTCGCAGAAACCATAGGACTAGAAAACTATGCGGGGAAAAGTTTCCACTCCCCCTTCGACAGGAACAAGATAATTGCATACGTCACAAGAGGGTTAACCACTAGGGGGGAAGAACTCAGCAGAGAGATGGCAAAAGCCTACGTTGAAGCCATAGAGAAATTCGTCGACGCAGTTAACTCTAACATCGCCATTTTTACAAGCAGCTACCGTATTCAGAATGACCTCATCACAGCAGGTCTCAGAGAAATGGTGGAAAGCAAAGGCAGAGTTTTCTTTGCTGAGAAGGAAGGCATGAGTGGCGATAGTTCTAGGGAAATTCTTGACAGCTTCAAAGACGCAGCCTACGAAAAAAACCCAGGCGTCCTCTGCGCCCCATGCACCGGAAGATTCGCAGAGGGAGCAGACTTCCCAGGAAGAGAACTTGAGGGAGTGTTCCTGGTGGGCATACCCTTCGACAGGATGAGCATAAAAACACAGCTCTACCTCAAATACTATGAAACCCTATACGGAAAAGAAAAAGGCACCTACTACGCCTACGTGGTTCCAGCACTAAGAAGAGCTTCCCAAGCCTTAGGCCGAGTACTAAGATCCAAAGAGGACCGAGGAATATTCATTCTAGGTGACGAACGCTACACTGAAAAACGATTTCAACAGCTACTCCCCGACTACATCCAAGAAAACATACTAACAATTGAAACGCCCAATATCACAAGAGAATTGAAAAATAAGTTACATTCTTTTCCAAAATGAAATTTTATCTGCCATCCAAAAAATTTGTTATATGATCATAGGCTACCCGCTTTTCCATTTTTTCTACATTAAGCAAGATTCAGGGTAGGAAAAATCTGCTTCTAATCTTAAAGAACTGTTTTTTCTAACTGGTGAAAAGCTTAAGACCTAGGGCTACTAAAGGCGTGAAGTGTTTCAGATTAAAAGTGTATAGTGATGCCTTCCGGTTTAAAGCTATTGCAGCTATCATAGCATCAGTTCTTCGTACAGGCGTTCCCATACTTTCCGCTTTCAATTCTATTTCCGCGGAAAGCAAGGCGTCCCTCTTTGTATAATCAAGTACGGGTAAGAGCAAGACTTCCTTAACTGGTTTCGCATACTTTTGAAGGCCGTACAGTATCTCGTGGAGGTTTATGGTTGTTATTGCTATGTCTTCATTGCTGTCAATGATTCTTTTCAGAGCCTCATCTCCCTTAGCAGATCTTTTTTCAAAAATTTCAATCAAAACATCAGTATCTACCACTATCATAGTCTACGCTCCGCCCTTCCCCCATAAATTTCAGAGAGCATCTTTTCCTTATTGCTGAATTCAACGCATCCCCTAAGCCTCTTCAAAGTTTCAATGGAATCTGTGCTTTCAACAAGTCTCTCAAAAAGGTCGCTAAAACTCTCTCCCTCACGCTTAATCCTCAACAATTTCTTATAGACCTCATCTCGAATCGTTATAGTTTTAGTCAACAAGAGCCACCCAGAACAATAATGTTTAAATTTATATTTAAACATTTTTCAATAAAAAGGTAACCTCAACTCCCCAGCCTACAATGTATTATCCATTCCGCCACCGAACCTATTCTGAAAATTGGCTTCAACAATCACTTCAGGTGGAAAAAGTTTCTATCCTTAATGAGGATTAAAAAGCTGAAAAGAAGAAACTCAGAGCCATCACTGGTTACAATATTTTTGCACTCGCCGCAACTAGGAGTAAGTGGCTCGTCCCGCCAACAATTCTTGTAAAGGTTATTCCCTTTTCCTGCCGTATACGGGAAGTATACTTTTTGTTTTTCTTTCGGAGCGAAGTGGGTAGTAATTTGTTAAGCTCCCGACAAATATACCATTATGAGCATTAGCAGGTTGTAATCCTTACCGGTAATTAGAATCCAGTAGAAGATTTGAAGGAGCCCCCTTGGAAATCCATATAATATTATCCAGTAGAATTCACTTATAACCAAACCTACAAAGAATCCCAGCGTGAAGTCTATCCAGAAGTTATTAGGCTTCCAAAATTTTAGAACCACAAGGAGTACTACGATTGGAAGAGAATACATCCAGTGATGAATATGTGTTAAAGAAAGACTGAGTATGGCTCCTGGAAAAAAGGTGTGCTGAACCATAAGCACAATAAAGCTCAAAGCTATACCCAAAAGCCAAGCCCAAGACAGAAACTTACCAAGCTCTCCGCCAAATTTTCCAGAAAAAATATTCTCAGCAGCTTTCCCTTCGCCAGAAGACATCAATCTCAACCTCCACATAGATTAAAGTGAAAACATCCTTCAAAAATGTGAATTCAACCCTAAAATCATCCAGAAATATAACTTTCCTCTCCTAAAAAGTTGACTTCCCTAAAAATGAGAAAACCACCCAACCACAAACAGGTAAAAACTAGGGAAAAGCCAAAAAACAGCTCTTAAGAGACGGCCATCAACGTTTGGGTGGAATGGAAAAGTGATTATCGCTACTTGGAAGTTATCGTGTCTATGAAGAATCTAATGAATTTTCGAGCATTCACATCCACACACACGTTAATTTTAGATTTGCACTCCTCAAATTCTCCGACATTCTTCTCACTAACCACAGTTTTCCCCAAAGTGACAAGGTTGTCAGTAACCACATTAACGTAAAACTCCTTGGTTCTCACAAACCCCCTATCAACCGCCACACCCACAGCCAAAACATCATGAATGGGACAACCCCCCAACCTTCTATGCCCAGGAAAATTGAGGCTATACCTAAGCACACGATAAACAAAATCCGTCACCGGCGTCCCCACCCCACGAATCTCCTCAATATCCTCACCGGTAATGAGGGTTTTCAGAGTCACATCCAAAGGCACCAGAGTCAAGGGCAAATCCGACTCAAATATTATTTTAGCAGCCTCAGGATCAGTATGAACATTAAACTCCGCATAGGGAGTAACATTACCCGGAACACTAATCGCCCCACCCATAACAATCACCTCCCCTACCCTTTCGCCCAAATCAGGCATCCTACCATAAGCTTCCGCCAAATTAGTAAGAGGACCACCTGCAACCAGCGTAATCTCACCAGGCCTCCTCAACACCTTTCCCACTATGAGATCTATAGCCCCCATACACTTGTCCTGCACAGGGGGCAAAGGAAGAAAAGTTCCACCCAACCCATCCTCACCATGAACATGCTCCGCAGTCACCAGCTCCCTAACCAATGGGTGAGGCATACCCGCAGCAACAGGAACATCCAACCTACCCACCAGCCCCAAAACCCTCAAAGCATTCTTAGTAGCCTTCTCCAAAGAAACATTACCAGCAACAGTAGTCACCGCCTCCAAATCCAAAAAACCACACTTAACCGCAAAAAGAATAGCCAAAGCATCATCAATACCCGGATCACCATCATAAATCAACCTAACCATCACAACAAACCTCCACAAAACAAACAACAAAAAACCCAAAAAAGAAAACAAACAAAACCACAACCAACCAACAACCACAACCAAACTCACCAAACAACCAAAACCACTCCCTAAACCAATAATACAATTTCCCACAAATAAAACTTTCAACAACAAAAAAATTGAAGAAACCCAATAATAAACCTACAGACTTTAGGCAAACAAAGATCCAACCACAAATAAAAAGCCCAAAAACAAGAGTCGCAGCCCAAAAAAGAGACAAAACCTACCAAAGAACAAAACCACAAAAAAATAAAAAGATGGTTTTAAAAACCTATTTCCCATATTTGTGTCTCCGCGCAAGAATGACGGCAGCAACAGCTATAATTAACACCAGCAAAGCCACTATTCCACCCAGAATGGGAAGCATCAAACCACCCATTGGCCTACTGCTCTGCAACAGGAGGTACCAGAGAAGCATCAAACCACCGGGACCCAAAATATCCCAAATAGTCAAAGGCCCCGCAACCAAAGCAAAAACACCAGAGAAAAACTCATTATTTGACACTATTGTGATATTCGCAGACACTACCCGCCCATCAGAATCCACAGTGGTGTTCAGAGGAACCCAACTATAACTACCAGAACTCTCATTATAGTAATAGTAGTATATGGTGAAGTCTGTCGCCTTAGCGCCCCTGACTGAAAGCTCAGAAGGAGTATAATAAAAGTTCAAAGTTGCATTAAATTCATAAGGAGGCGTTGGAATGCCCTTGTATACTTTGGTGCTCATTAGTTTTACTATGGGGTAGCCGTTGATACTCGTGTAATCAGGGTGAAGCGTGTAAGTAAACGTATTTTGCAATTTGACGGATTCGTTGCATTTTATGGTTACGCTTCCGCCGTTGAAGAAGGAAGAGTCAAGGGTCTTCCTCTCACCCGCACCAATATTTTCCAAACTGTACTTGTTGACAAGTTCAGTCCATTCTATGGGTGAGGGAATCCCATTGCCGCTAACATTGGATAATGTCCAAGTCTTGTGGTAACCAATCGGCACATAATTTCCACCGAGGGGCATTTTCATTTCCATGTCTGCCTTTGCTTTCAACAGGATGCCGGAGTTTCTCTCAAAGTAGACTGTGTAGCTGAACTGTGTTATGTTGTAATTAGACAAGCCCGAGGGAAGTATGATGTCAGCCCTCCAACAATCATAATCGCTGCCACCAATATTCACAGCAACGGCACCGGAAACCCTGAAGGGAGCCAAAAACATAAGTATATCATTGGGCTTGTTCCAGTCAAAGCTGAAGAGAGGCATAGTATTATTTGGGAAAAACAGTGGAAGCCACACAAACAGCGTCATAACTGTCCCATCCCTAATCCAGGGAGGCGCAAGACAATACAGATTAACAGGCGTCACCTCTAAAAAGCCGTCACCCATAGAATAAAGCCTTAACAGGTTAAGTGTACCATTCCTGTCATGTGTCCCATTGAAGTAAATGTCACGCCAACCAGTACGAGTACTACTGTTATAGTAGGTAGGATTCCAAGATGGAAAAGCATTCCAGACATCGTCAGGGATTCTTACTTCTTGCGAAATGCTAAATTCCCCGGGTATGAAGCCCGACGTCGTATTCATGGGGCCGAGGGTCCAGTTAAAGTAGCTTCTGGATAAGCTGTCCAGCCGCACAATACCCAGTGAGCCATTGGTCAATTCGCTCACATCCATGTACCAGTAGCCAGTCTCATTATACGTGAAATTAGTACGAGAGTCTTGTATCAACTCTTCCCCCGTAGTGTATTTTGTTATGTTTACGTCCTCAAGATGAGGGATTATGTTTGGAGTACTTGCGGTGCTGTTAAACCACAACAACACATGAGCACTGAAAAAGCCCTCTTCAAAGATTATTGACTCGGCGACTGTGCTTGTGACGCTTAGTCCACTACTTCTCTCAGCAAGATTGTTAAAACCCATAGCACACCGAAAGGTATCAACCCCCAAAGTGATTGTGCCCTGCCATGTTGCATATGTCATCCAACTGTCACAAAAGCTCGACATATTTCCTGTTGCATTAAAAGTTGGAGTGGTGATTCTTCCCAACACCTCAGAGGTTACCACCACAGGAAAGATTATTTCTATCCAGTAGGGTGCTAGAATTTTGATGTTGTCGCCAGCTTTTATTCCCGTGGGTAACGCTGGGAAGGCGTAAACGTTACTCCGTCTATTTATCTCGCTCTCATTTGCTGGTGGTGTCTGGAATAGTCCTCCGGTGCTGTTCAATCCCACTTCTCTGGTGTGATTATGAATGGCAAAGTAGCCATAAGTATATCCACTACTAGTTGTGTTGACTATGAACCAGTCTCCCCACTTGCTATAATCATACATAAATTTAAGGATGAGTTGGGACGCGCCAAAATCTGGCGGGTCGGAATCAAATATAGCGTCGAAAGCGATTAGGAAGTCGTATGTGAGGTTGTCTCCATCTTGTATGTATTTGCCTAGGGGTTCTGTTGTGATTTGTTTGGGTTGGTTGTTTGCCTGGTTGAATAGTAGTGGTGTTTGGGTGTTTGTGGCTGTGGTGTTTGTGGCCAGTGGTATTACTAATAGTAGGGTGAAGAGTGTTAGCACTGTTAGGGCTGCTAATTTTTTTGTGTTCATGTACTATTCTTCCTTTCCTTTTTTGTGGGAATTAGTCTTTTTTGCTTTTTTAAAAACCTTGTCTTTTGGATTTATTTATTATTATTTTAATATACTTTTATAAATTTTTTACCGTAAACGGTTATCCTATTCAAACTGGGCAGTGACGTTTTCTTGAGTGCACTCCCTCATTACTCCCGCTTTTAATTGTTTATGCAGAATTTTTCTGGTTACGCCTCAGTATTGAGTTTAAAATGAGCTTAATTTTCGCAATTAGGCTCAATTTTTGGAGATCCGAATGAATCTATGTCGCCCTCTTTTTCTTTATAAAAAAAGATATTTATTTTTGCGCGTGCATGTTATCTCGTCAATTTTTGATGGTGATTTTGTTTGGAGGTTGTTTTTTTAGGTGGAGTTTGTGAAGTGGGTCGCAGTTGTATCCTGTTGAAGTCGGATGATACTCGGATTCTTTTGGATTGTGGGATTAAGCAGGGGGAGCTTACCGAGTATCCTTCCTTGGAGCTTGTTGATGGTGTTGATGCTGTTGTTTTAACCCATGCCCACATTGATCATAGTGGTGGTTTGCCTCTTCTGTTTTCTTTGGGGAAGTGTTCTTCGGATTTTATGGGGATTTTTTGTACGCCTCCTACTGTGGCTCTCTCCCATGTTATGTTGAGGGATTGTTGGAAGTTGCAGCAGGTGGAGTGGGAGAGGTTTAATCTTCCCAGGCTCTATGACTATGAGGATTTGGTGGATTGTCTGAACAATTTCAAGTCGGTGAATTATCATTCTTCATTTAATGTTGGGGATTTCACCGTTACTTTTTATGAGTCGGGCCATGTTTTGGGAAGCTGTTTTCTCAAAATTGAGTCCAATGATGGTACTCTGGTCTACTCCAGTGATATTGGAGGGTTTAATAGGAGTAACCATCTTAATCCTCCTGAAACCGGTACCAGATGTGACTGGCTAATACTGGAATCCACTTATGGTGCAACTCTTCAGCATCCCGCCATCAAGCAGGTTTACAGCAGCTTGATTGAATTGATTAGGAAGCATTTTGAAGAGCATCCTGAAGGTAAAGTTTTGATTCCCTGCTTTGCTTTTGCTCGAAGCCAGGAGATTATGCGCCTATTTAGTATTCGTAACCTACCCTACCCCGTGTACTATGACGGTATGATAAAGGAAACTCAGAGGGTATATGATGCCCATGTAGCCTACATGAATGAGGAGGTGAAAAACCAGTTCTACCAGACAAGGCAAAACCCCTTCCTGGGAAACTTTACTCCCATTGAAACCATGGAGCAGAGGTGGAACGTAATTAGGAGTAAAGGGCCAGCAATAATTCTTTCTCCCAGCGGAATGCTTAATGGTGGCTGGGCTCCCTTCTATCTCTCCAAACTAAACAACCCCGAGAACCTAATTATTTTCGTCGGCTACCAAGCGGAGGGCACCCCGGGACGAGAAATAGTAGACGGTAAGGAAAAGGTTAAAGTTACCATACTGAACGACGAGTATGAGTGGAGCGAGGAAGAACTGGAGGTAAAAATCAAAGTAGCAAAGGTGGAGGGCTTCAGCAGCCACGCTGCGGCAAACGACCTCCGCACATTTGCCCGAAGCTGCAAGCCGGATAAAATATTTCTGGTTCATGGCGATCCACAAAATGTGGAGACGCTAAGCCAAATCTTCAAGAAGGACAAGGTTCTCAAGGATACAGAAACCATCATACCCGAGAAGGGAAAAAGCTACCAATTGAAACTGGAATTCGGGGGAAAAGACCTCATAAAAAACATTATCGATAAACTGGAAGACCTTGAGAAGAGAATTTCCAAAATAGAAAAAAAGGTAGGCATCTAATCTTTAAGATTACTTCGCATCTGTGGGTGTTCCATTTAAGCTGGTGGAGTTTCAATCCTCGATTTGAAAGCCAGTTGTTTCACGTGCAGGAGCATCCGCCGCCAGATCCGCCGGAGGGTACCAATTTTCTGAATTCGTTTTTCCAACACTCGGTGCACAGCCAAATTTTCCCCAGAGTTCGATGTGTACCGTAAAGGAGGCTTACATTTTCGCCGCTCTTGCCACAGATGCCACACTTGTCCATTTTATTCCTCCTCATAAACTTTTTTATTCTATTCTAGCAATCAAATTCCCGCAGAAGGGCTCCTGAGAGTGGATTGCCTGTACTAGGTCAAAAAATGACCCTACAGAAACTATCTCATAATGGTGAAAACTGCATGACGAAAAATATATTTGACGCATTTAAGCTTAACGACCATATCAGTCCAGTTCAGCGATGCATATTTATTCGGCTCCGTTTCCACCGTAGAACTATAAATCCCGAAACGACTTGTTAAACGCTTCTTTCTCGATGCTTTAACCAAACCATTCAACATTGCTCAGTTGTTTTTATAGAAATGTTTTTAAATGGGTAAGAGAATGATTATTACTAAAACTGGGATAGGAGATTTTGGATTTAATTTCTTAACGTATTAGTGTTTAATTAAAGATTCAATTTTTTACCCCTTATAGTTGGACTCAAAAAATATGGTTTGGAAGGAGGAGTTAATGGCTATGTCTGAGTTGAACGTGAGTGGAGAGGATGTTGCAAAGGTGGCTAAGGCCCTGGCTTCCGAGACAAGGCTTCAGCTGCTAAAAATGTTGTCGAAAAAAACCATGGATGTCAGCCGCATAGCGTCGGCGCTGAATCAAACAGAAGCCAACATTTCCGCCCAAATTAAAATACTGGAAAAATTTGGCTTGCTAAAATCTCACTACGAGCCTGGGGAGCACGGGGTGAGGAAAGTCTGCGAAACAGCAGTGAACAAAATAAACATCAACTTATTATAAAAACATTTCACAAAAATGTGAAGCCAAACCAGAACCACTCTACTAATCCAAAAATCTTAAATTAAAAATTGGCGAACTTGAAACAATCGAACGCAATAAGCACAACTCATATGCGAAGGACACAAATTTCCAGTCATACCTCTTTTTTTATTAAAAACCACTATAAACTTCACGTCTTAAAAGGGATGAAGTGCCGTTTCAGATTTTTCATGGCAACACTTGAAAAAGTGAGAATTCGCACCAAACCCAATGATGAAAAACTTATACCCTACACTTACTCAAAGACCCAAAAACCAACCACTCATTTATTCAACTCTCGTCCAAGAAACTTTATATATCTAGAAGCATAAGCTTTAACTCAAATAGAAAAATGCTTGTGGCGGTTTTTCGCTGCTGGGCTTTTTCTATTTTGTTTAAATGTTTGTAAGATGAGTTGGTATGTCTGAACCTGAAGAGTTTAAAGTTGTTGAAGATTTGAGGCCCGGCCAAAGGGGGCTTAACCTTAAAGTTAGATGTGACTCAAAAAACGAGGCAAGAGACATCGTCTCAAGGAAGACAGGCGAGAATTTGAGGGTGACCGAGGCCCTTGTGGGTGACGAAACGGGAAGCGTCCTCCTCACCCTTTGGAACGAGGACATTGAAAAAATGGAGCCCGACCACGTCTACAAACTAAGCAACGCCTACACAACAGTTTTCAAAGGCTCCCTAAGACTAAACCTTGGA
>CAZECW010000027.1:0-45594 GCA_964510585.1 uncultured archaeon
CACTGGATAGAAGGGCTGAAGAACCTTTAAAGGAGCCCCCTGCTTGGAGTAAAAGGTAGAGTCCGAGGTTGCTGCTACGGTTCTGGTGGCTGCTCACCAGCCAAAACCAGTTTTAATAACCTATCTCATTTTCAAATACTGGGGTTTTAGAAAAGGTTTATAAATTCATAAAAAATCCCTGTGATTTCATTCTCTCGGGGTGAATTTGTGTTTAATGCGCAGTTAATGCGTCTCGTCCTTACTAATTGCGTAGATAAATTTCCCATCTTTCTCAAAAGTAGGATAATCTTTTTTATAGGTTTTTCTTGAAGGCAAATTGAGAGTGTTGAACTTCATAATAATTTTATTAGAAATACATAGTTGGATGCACCATTGGAAATACCATCCGGATGAAAATAGTTAAAGGGGGTTGCAAAGCGAACATGCCCGCTACCTGTAGCAACAGTAAAGAGATTTACCATGTTGGAACATGTACCACACTTCAAGAAGAACTTATGAGACAAAAGGCTAAAACCACGGACAACCCAGCACAAATGGTGATGGAAGAATTTCAATTTTGGAGTCGACAGTTTGACCTTACTTTAAAGAGCTGCTATTTTCTAACTAGGTTTCTGGATTCTGAGCTTAGACATTTGCGGTTAATGGGTGGGAAATCCTTCATTAATAAACTTAGTTTGGGAGTTCTATCTGGTGAAATGAATGTACTTAGAAAAAGTGTTTATGTAGCCAACTGTGAGGTGGTAGGATGCTTTTCTGTGGTGCTTGAGAGCATAATGTATTCGTCGCTAAACGTAAAAAGTACGCAAAATTTGGTATTTCCATGGTCATCCGAGTAAAAGATTTTGAAGGTGAGGGTAATGGTGTATGGACTGTACATATTTGATGAGAATGGAAACAATGTTTTCGAGAGGTTCTATGGAAAAATTAATTTGCATCCAGAAATCCTGCTCAGTTTTTGCAAAGAAATTACAAAATTTGTGCAAAACATAGATCAGAGCAAAAGAATCGGCCTTTTTAATATTGAGAAGTTGACTTTTATCTACTCGCTTTCCCAAGACATCTCCTTGGTGTTATGCTCCGACCAAAAGGAAGATGAAATGTACCTCATAAACAAACTAGTCAAAGTGCAAGAGGAAGCCCACAAAATCTTAAAACAAAAAACAGCAATGACAACCCAGACAGCAGAAGAAACAACAAAAACAGAGGGAATAATGGAAACAGAATCAACTATGGAAACTGAAGAAGCAGTGGGACCTATAGAAACTATGGAAACAGAAACTAAGGAAGGGGTGGATGGGAAAGTTGAGGAAAGTCCTTTAAAGAATTTTGAGCAGGTTGTAGATGAGATTCTGTTTCCCTTCCTCAAAATAGCTATTCTCGGTTCAGGCGGGGTTGGGAAGAGTTCAGTGTTGAAACTGGTTTTAGGTGACGAGCCGGATGCCAACTATATTCCCACAGTGGGTGTGGATATTAAAGAGTTTGATTTTGAAGTAAAGAGTATGAAGCTCGTTTTTTGGGACTTTTCGGGCCAGCCCCATTTCAGAAAACTGTGGCAACCGTTTCTTGAGGAAGCCGATTTGGTCATAGTGGTAAGCAACTCAACGGTTGAGAACCTGGTTGAAACTAAATCTATAATACAATTAATAAATGCGGAGAAACCAGACGCATGCATTGTACTAATAGCCAACAAGCAAGATTTACCAGAGGCAATTCCTCCCGAAACAATCGAAAAATATATGGGAATGCCTGTACATGGACTGGTCGCAATAGACCCAAACCAGAGGGAAAAACTTTTGGAAATCCTCAAAGAGGCAATCTTAGAACTCATCGAAAAAAGATCTCAAAAAACCTCTCTGGCAGAAATTAACACATAGGTTCAACCAGCAATGCAATCACAAATGAAACAACAGATACCGAAAAATTTTGGAACCCCTACAATTTTTAAGGAATTTATTCAGACCCCACACTAACCCCTATTCACCTCAAACAAAATATTACGATTATGCCTTTGGTTCAAATAACAGGATAAAGCAAGCATGGCTCTCTGCCTTTCTTTGGGAAATTTTTTGGCAGTGTTGCGTCTTCACCTTCTTGGATTTATCTTTTCTAAATTTTATCTCCACATTCCGTGCTAGCTTCTCGAGTGGGTTGCACTACATGTAGTTTTCGTGATGGTTTTTGAAGCTTACAGATTTGTTGGATTTCCATAGACTCATCTATAGTTTCAAAATTGGAGCACGAACCAAGTTGGTGAAATGGGGTTCTTTAGAGAATTTGGAGTATTGGACAAAAAAGCATATTTGTTTAGAACGCATTTTTTTAGGTAAAGAACCCTTAGGTTGCATAAGGTGAGGGTTAACTTTATGGAAGAGCTAATTTCGTTTTTGTCGGATCAGCGGGTGTGGCTTCTTATTGATCGGTTATTGGCTGAGCCGGATTTGGAGTTTTTTCCCCAATTTTCGCATTCAACCACCCTGGGATTTAGGTATCCTGAAGCGGAGAAAATTCTGGCAATGAACAGTTTGGAAGCCTTCGAAATTCTGAACCGCTTAACCTCTCTCAATGTTCTCTCTAAAAATGTTGAGGACACAATACTTACCTGTCCCGAGTGCAGGAATTACGACATCCATTTAAGGCTTACCTGTCCAAAGTGTGGGAGTGGTAACACTAGTCGCGAAACGGTGGTGGAGCATTTCGAGTGTGGACTCATCGATCTAAAGGAAAAGTTTGGAAAACACACTATGCTTCTTTGCCCGAAGTGCAAAAAGAAGCTGCGGTCTGAAGGCGAAGACTATAACGTTACTGTAACCAATATGTGTCACTCATGCGGGGCACTATTTTCTCAGCCTGCGGCGCGGATGCACTGTTTTAATTGCGATTCAGAATTTAAAGTCGACGAAGCTCAGAGACAGGAGGTCTACTCCTTCAGGTTCAATAAAGGAATTCGCCCCAGCATAATAAATCTATTAGCTTACCGACCAATGCTGACAGAAATTAAACCCTCCAGGAAGAGAAAAGTTGAATTAGACCCCCTTAACGTTCACCTAATTAACGTTCTTCAAAAGGATGGACGGGCATCATTCCGGGAAATAAGCAGAAAATTGAAAGTCAGCGACGCGACCATCAGAGACCGCGTTAACAAGCTTCTCAAAAGCGGAGTAATAGAGGAAATCACCGCCATCGTGAACCCACAAAAAGTGGGAAAAGAAGAAATATCCTTCATCATCCTAGAGATTGAACCCTCAGAACTAACAAAGGTTTTATCCAAACTAAAAGACATACCTGAAATAAAATTCGTCTGCGAAACCGCAGGCAAAGAAAACGCCCTCATTATGGTCTTCTCAGAAAACAGAGAAACACTAAAAGAACTCATCGACCAAAAAATCAGCGCACTACCAGCAACAAAAATAACACAAATCCTAAGTGTCACAAACTTCCAGAAAAAGGATTTAAAAGTAACACTTTAGCAATAACCCATTATTGCCCCCAGCCAGCATCACTTTCCAACAATTAGACTTGTGTCTGAAAAATTTTCCAAATAAACTAAAATTGCAAAAAATTCGCCAAAACACATCAAAGGTAATAGCTCCTAAAATATAGATTTTTGTGGCCAGCTCTCCTATCTTCTCTTATGAATAATATCTGGATGTTATTCCAACCAAGCAAAGAGCTTTGCTCAAATATTTTGAAGGAAAGGGGATGGAGGAGAATGAGTTTACTACCCCCGATGTGCGCATAAAGGAAACCAAAAGAACATGAAAACTATGGAAATACCTGCCTTACTGCATAATTCTATTTTTTCAATTCGTTTGCCTTTTTAGATGAATTTTTGCAATTACGCGATGCTGAAAAATTTTCGGAACAACAAATAAAATCGCCAGAAAAAGCAAAATTATGAAACAGGAGAGGGATGCCACAAACTTTTTATCCATGGGCGAAAAGTTTTTACTCATGTCACGCCCATCTTTTCTTAACGTTGGTTTTGATCAGAACGGTCAATTCATTCCCCTAACCTATGAACACATAAGCACCACACTGGACAATGTGAAATTCGACAAGGACTGGGGAACATTAACAATATCCGATGTTCGTATCGTTTGGTACAAAAAGAGAAGTGTTGGAAAAGCAATCCTCAAAGGAGCTCTAGCAGCAGCCGCCGTTGGTATCGCTAGTGGGGTGGCCGGAGAAATTGTGGGAAGAAATGTAGGCGGCTTGGCTGGCCACATCGCTCGAAGGGCCATAACTGGCGCTGGCTTTGCAATTGGTTCTGGAATGATTCTCGGTGCTATGACTGGAAATGACTTTATGAATATTGGTCGGGACGGCAAACTCGAATCTCTAGCGATTCCCCTAGCTTCGGTTAAAGACGTTCAATCCGACAGTAAGGGCCTAACCATAATTCTGGAAAGCGGCGACTCTATGCGTTTCGAAGTAAAGAACTTAAAAGCTTTACCAGCAATCAAGACGACAATAAAAGCAAAAAAAGACGAAGGAAAATGCCCATACTGTGGAGCAGTAATCCCTCCAGGTAACACTTCCTGCCAATCCTGCGGAGCCCCAGTTAGAGCATCCACAGTGCCTCCGGGCACTGCAAGAACCCAATCTGCCTTCGGCTCACAAATCGGTGCACAAGGCCCCGCATCCCAAACAATGCAAACAACAAGATGCCCCTCATGCGGTAAACAAGTACCATTGGCAAAATTTTGTTTTGAGTGCGGTTCCCCAATAGGACAAGTGTGCCCTAACTGCGGGCAAGCAATTCCATCAAACATGTCTGGTAAATTCTGTCCACACTGTGGCGGTAAGTTATAGTTCTTAAAAGCTTCAATGCAAGTGAGTCATCCCGTAGGTAGTATTCCCAATTTTATTCCTAGTTTGTGACAGTAGCCTCCAGGCGGTTCCAGGACATTTTAGCCACTAGAGCTAGGCACAGGTAGATGGGTGCGAAGCCGTAGTTGTTTTGGAACGTGACTTCCGTAGAATTAAGCATCTCACTTTTTTGCGTTGGGGGCGTTCGATCCAAACAATTATTTCTTTGTAAAATTAGAAATCTTGCAAGTACAGAAGGCTCTCTCCGTATCAAACAGCTTTTTATCAACTCGTGACAGTCTTCAAAAAGATTTATAAGTACTCAATATTTTTCTGAATTCCCTTTTTCTTTTGTGATTCTGGGCTTAATGCGCTGTTGAAATGTAAAATAATTTGCGGGTTGCGTGGCTTAGACTCACTTTTTTTGGCAAAATAAGTATTGCGTTTTTTCTTGTATTTGCTTTTTAGGTTTTTTGCCAGCTTTTGCGGGTTTTAAGCATATTAAATCTGTGATTAGTTAGTGACCAGGCGATTCTTGCAACCTCCCGAATCGATTTAATTCAATAAGCGAGGACGAGCTAATGAGAACCAGTTTCCCTGTTGAAGGTGGAAAGAGGTGGGTAAAGTTAAAGCTTTAGTTGCCGGTGAGAATAAGGAAGTTTTCCGGGAGGAATCCCCTGATACCATCGAAGCGAAGTTGATGGGATGCGTAGCCAAAATTAGGAACGAATTGGTTCAGGGTATAACTATGAAGTTTCCTATTAAGGGCTTAGAAATGGTTGTTGGACAGGTATTTGATGGTGCTATAGAGAAACATTTTGACTCCCTCCTGAAAATTTTGGATTTAAAGCATTCACCATTAAAGGATAATTCTTCGAAGGTAGAGTCTTCGAAGTCTAGAATTTTTGATTCTCGCGGTTATGTTTACTCTCAGTCGAAGGTTAAGGTAAGTGATGCGGTTAAACGTTCTGAGGAAAATGTAAACTTATCACTGGACACCCGTGTCCAAACTGGTGCTGAGACAGTTGGAAAAATAGATGAGAGAGTGATTAGTGAATACCAGAAAAGAATAGATGAATTAATGTTGGGAATAAAAGCTAGAGATAGCAAAATATTGGGGCTCAAAAGGGAGATAGAAAAGCTTCAAAAATCATTAGAGCTCTTACAGGCACAAGCGTCTTCTCCATTTATTTATTCTGCATCTCCCAACCAGGAAGAGGCG
Organism: uncultured archaeon; assembly: GCA_964510585.1. Taxonomy (GTDB): domain Archaea; phylum Asgardarchaeota; class Jordiarchaeia; order Jordiarchaeales; family Jordiarchaeaceae; genus Jordiarchaeum. Next base: position 6,032 of record CAZECW010000027.1, read on the forward strand.
ATACATATTCAGAATCAGTTGAGAAGTATGATGGAATTTATGAGAAGAATCACCCCTATTCTAAATAAGGATCCCAAATACAAGATAATGTTCTTCCTGAAACGTGTGGGCAAAGCCCCGGCTAGTAAACTCGGCGAAGAACTGGGCATACCTCCAAAGGAATTAGACTCACTCATCAAAGAACTTGAAACTATGAAAATAATAAGAAAAGAAGAGGAAACCGTTTTCCTCACTGATGTCCATTGAATAAACTAGTAGTTAAAGAATTAGAAACAATCCATCTTCTCCCAACTAAAAAAGGTTATGAAGGCGAAGAAATTGATATATGGACTATTCATATTTGATAGGGTTGGAAAAAGCCTTTACCAAAAGTTTTATGGAAAAATTAACTTAGACCGCGAACTCCTAACCCGTTTCGTAAGGGAGTTTATAGTTTTCATTCTAAATTTTGACCAAAGCGATAGGGTGGAATGCCTAAACCTTGAAAACATGAAATTAGTTTACTCCATAATTAAAAACACGGTTTCCGCAATTTCCACGGATCAAAAAGAAGACGAAATGTATCTAATGGACAAACTCATCAAAATACATGAACAATTCATTAAAATTTACGAGAACCCCTCCAAAGAGGAAGCAGAAGAAAAAGAAAAGGTAAATGCGCCGACAATCGAGGAAAACCCATTAATGAATTTTGAGAAGACAGTGGATGCGATCCTGTTTCCCTTTCTAAAAGTAGCTATCCTCGGTTCAAGTGGAGTTGGAAAAACCTCGGTGATGAAACTAATTGTGGGCGACGAGACGGACACAACATACACTCCCACAGTAGGTGTAGACATTAAAGAGTTTGACATGGACTTCAAAAATATGAAACTCATTTTTTGGGACTTCTCAGGCCAACCACATTTCAGAAAACTGTGGCAACCCTTCCTCGAGGGAACTGACATCGTCATACTCGTAACCGATTCCAAAACCGAAAACCTAGCGGAAACCAGAGCAATACTACAACTAGTTAAGAGGGAAAAGCCAGACGCAAACATCCTATTAATAGCAAATAAGCAGGACTTACCCAACGCAAACCCCCCAGAAACAATAGAAAAGTACATGGGAATAAAGGCATATGGAATTGTGGCAATCGACACAAAATACAGAGAAAAAGTAATAAAAGCACTCAAAGAGACGATAACGGGACGCATAGAACCCCAACCTCAACAAACCTAATAACAAGAATTACCACATAAATCCTACTATAATACTAATTTTCCCCTCTTTTAGAAATAGGTGTAGTGCGGTTTTTAAATTAGTTCGCCCAAATTAACATTGTAAATTTTCAAATAATCTTTAAGCCCCATTTAACAAATTTTAAATATCCCATGGAACATTTTTGGGGCAGAGTTCAACAATATTCAGCGCAAAAAGTGGAGTGGGATAGGGGATGATTTCTAATTGGGATGCTGCCTTTTTAGAGGATGCTCCTTAGTGATACTTCGTTGTTTCCGTTCACGTTTTCGATAACCAAGGCATACATTTCCGTTGGGGGAAACTCGCCGTATATTACTGTTGTCCCTATGCGTTCCATAACGAAATTGGTTGATGATAGGTGCCTTAAACTGTCTATGCATTGAATGCCTTGCCTTGCCATTGCTAAGATTATTCCCTTCATGTAGCCAGTTTCAAGAACTATTGCCCCTATATTTCTTCGGAGAGCTTCTTCTCCGAAAATTCTCTCCAAAGTGTCTACTCCAAGGAGCCATAGGAATGTTTCAGCACCCAGCCGCTTGGTGACCTCAGTTACCGCATTACGGAAATCCAAAATAAACTCTTGTATGTTATCCTTTGAAACACTAATCTCGTTAAGTTCACTTTCTGCCTCTTCTGTCAATACTAAAAAATGAAGATACTTTCTAATCAGCGAGAGAATCTTCTCATCATTTCCTAATCCCACTGTAGATGATAAGTATTCCATAGCTAATTTGGTTGTAGCGGTTTGTGGTAAATTTATAAAAGCGGGTATTTCCTGCCGAATAAAACTTAATACAATTGGCCATAGGAAGTAAACGTATTCTGTTCCTATGCCTTTTGCCACTTCAAGGAGGTTAAGTGTACTCTTCCTCAACCCCCCATTCAAAATTTTATCCAGCTCTTGAATGCTTGTGGAGATAAACATACTCTCTCCTGATTTTTCAAGTTTTGGAGGAGCATATTTAATGTGGGGAAAGTTTATTGGTTCGAAGATGGTGAATCTTCCATTTTTGAGGGAGAAAAGATAGAATGGCTGTTTTATCTCCCCACCACGTAGCTTTTCCAGATACAGTTTCCTAACAAGCCTATCCTTCACTATTCCCCTTTCCAGTCTAACCACTGCATCAGTTAAATAGTCGAGTCTCTGGTTCTCACTTGCCTCCGATACGAAGATCATGTTTGTGTTTGTCTTCGCTCCCAATTCCAACAGAATGCTTTCAAGCGTGGTGTCACCAAGGGGAATGTTCATGTTTGTTTTAATAGCATCCAAACTGTCAATAATGACTGTTACGGGCCGCTTCTCCGACTGTTGGATCCTATCATTTATCGACCTTAAAAATTCTGGCTGCTCAGTATACTCAAATATTGCACTCCTGGGAAGATCAGAGGACAAATAGGAGCGCCTAGCATCCAGAATGTTCCGCTCATTCAGGCATTCACCTATCCAGGGAAACTGATCCAAAAGTCTATCAGGAGAAACCCGCGAAGAAAGATAGATAACAGTCTTATCCCCAGTGGAAATACCCTTAACCATCTCTAAAGCCAAAGTAGTCTTACCCGAACCAGGAGCCCCCTTAATATGAACAGAATATCTTCCCTTCTCCAAAAGACCTATAAGCTCAGCCGGAACATTCCTTTCAACACTCAGCATCGTTCCCACCCACACTTCTCAAAAAATATAAACATTCCTAAATTAAAAATACACACCCTTTTTTAAAAACATTATTGGTTAAGGAAGCATACCCCACACTCAAAAACCAAAAAAGAAAACATCAACGAAAAATAAATAATAGAAAACCATACTAACCACACAAATTATTTAAATAAAAACAAGAACTCTACATAGTTATTACCCCATGGCAAATCCCCCTTTTTTTTCCCGCCTCATTCCACAGAATTTCTTGGTAACATTACAACGCTGAAAAAATTACAACACAAAAAATAAACAAGCTGAAAAAATTAAAATTATGCAGCATCCAAAGAAAAATTCCCGCGCCTTGGAAAAAAGCTACATCGCTATACCACACTAAATGTGGAGCCCCAAATATTTAAGAGAATAACAAAGAAAAAAGGAAGGGAGGGAAGTTACCGCCTTCTAAGATACAATGCCACCCCAGCAACCACCAAGATAATTACTGCAGCCCCTACACCCGCCATTATCCTCAAATTAGCCTGCTGCTGTTGCTGATACGTGTTAAATAGAGTAAACGTAGTCAACATCATAATAAGCTCATGTATCGGATAAGAAACACTGTAATCCGTCAAATTCCAAGAAAGGTAGAGAACGCCCCCACCAGTATAGTCTTCTCTGTAAACAACATTCTTGACGTCTGGATTATACCACATGAGCGAATAGTAACCAGTTGCGAATGCGCTGGTTTCGTTGACCAGCCAGCACTCGAAAGTCCCCTTTGCAGTTATAACAGTAGTAACATTCACGACAGACCCGGTAACAGTGATGTCATATGGAGTTGTGTTTTCCCAACTAAGAATAATCCTTATGCCAGAAGAAGAGTTGTAAAAAGAGCCTATGAAGTAGACTCTTATGCCCTCGCTCCAAGTTTTGCCTTCGCTGAGTGGGAATTCAAACATTTTCCATGTATCATTAAAGTGGTACCAGCCGTCAGTCTCAAAGTAGTAACTGGGAGGCGTGAGATATGTATCATTTCGGTGCATATATATTGCTGTTACGTTTCCATCCATCGAGTAATAGGTCTGAAGTATCATTTCCGTCTTCACTAATGGGTTTGTTGTACTATAGTTGGTAGTATAGTTGTAGCAGTGGTAAGTTTTTGATTCGTTGAATCCAGCGTTTATATCTGCGAGACCTGTGACCATCAATTTAGCATTACCTGTTGTAAAAGGCCCCGTTAAGTCGTATTGCCATGTGTCACCTATTGCGGGTATATCTGCGGGCATGCCGCTTAAGGGAGCTGATAGGGATGGTGTAACAATTGTGGCGGCTAACAAAAGAACCACAGCCACCGCTGCAACAGAAGCAAAGAAAGACCTTTTCCTCACTCCATAACCTCCTTCTAAATTGCAAATATATTTGTTGCTTCTAATTAAAAAGATTTTCGCCTATCTGCTGTGTTGCATAATTCTTATTTTTTAATTTATTTATATATTATTTTGAATTTTTTGCAATTTCACATTGTTAATTTGAAAAAATTTAAGAAAATTAAATAAATTCATTAGAAAAAATAAAATTATACAACACAGCACGCCTATCAAATTAGCACAATTAACTAGGAGTTACCTATTGTGTGCATGTTTGAACGTGTTCTAAGCCCCTCTATGGAAGCCTGCTCGCAGTTGTTCCACCAGTAAAGCAAGCTGAAAAACACGTCCAGGAAGAAGGGCGTTTGAGACGAAAAATGTACAGCACACAACAGGTGCCACCGGGTTAACAGTCTCATCAAATTGTACACGATGTAACGGGTATGTATTTTTGGTGTTTGGTATTGTGGAAGTGTTTTTCTTAACTCCTCTAATAAGTCTCAGAATTGGAAAAAAGGTTAATAGTGCTTCTTTTAAGGCAACCAACAAACAAAAATACATACCCTCTGTGTAAAACACACACTACATTGTGCCATCAAATTGTGCCCTTCAAAAGACAAAAGGGAGGCTAGTTAACCTACTTCTCAAAAAAATAATTATTACATTGTGTTTTTGGGAGAAGTAAACTTAATATGTTTGGTGCACGGTAATAATTTCTTGGTGTTATCCTTGCCTGCTGTTGAGGTTAACGGTGTAAATATTTCCTATGAGGAGGTTGGCTCCGGAGAGGCTATTGTCTTTGTACATGGCCTTTGGGTTGACAGGAGGTGCTGGCTTCACCAGAAAAAACACTTCTCAAAGGACTTTAAAGTTGTAATATATGATCTCAGGGGACATGGTGAATCCGGTAAGCCGTCCAAGCAGTACAGCGTCTGGACACATGGAGAAGACCTCTACGCCTTGATAAAGCACTTAGGACTTAAACAGGCCAACATTGTTGGGCACTCGATGGGGGGCATGGTTGCCTGCGTTTTGGCTGTGAGACACCCTGAAGTAGTTAAGCGCCTGGTGCTAGCGGATACTATGTGCAACGTCATACCTGAAGCCGTAGGTGAGAGGGTGGCGTGGGTTAAGAAGATGAGCATGGAGGAAATAGGGCGCCTCATAGCTAAGAGGGGTATAAAGCTCGTAGGAGAAGATGCCATACGCCTCGTGGTGGATATGGTTAAGGGGCAGACTCCAGAGGTATACGTGAGGAACGCAGTTGCAACCTCAGGCTTCAACATATGTGGTGAGCTCAAGAAAATCGATAAACCAACCTTAATCATAGTGGGCGGAAAAGATGAGGCAACACCAGCCTGGATGGCGGAAACACTACACGGACTCATTCCCAACTCTGAACTCTATATCATGAAGGGAGCAGGACACCTAACATGCCTCGACAATCCCAAAGAATTCAACAAAGCCATAAGCGACTTCCTATCAAAAACATAGCCACAAAAACCAAGCAAAGCACGAAAACACACCTCGGCTCGAGCAAAATTGGAAAAACAGAGATAGCAATACCTCACAAATAATTCAACCTCCCCCCTTTTTGAACTATTTGATCAGGCATCGAACAGTGCTGGGCATCTGGCCCTCATTCAATAAAATAAGGGTTGCTTTCTTGGGCTAACATCCACACTACATGCTTTTTAAATATGTCTGGTGCAAGCTGTCCTACTGCTTGATTTTACTCTTTAGGTATGTTCTCTTGGTGTGCTAAAAATTTTTTCAATATGGCTTCGCGGTTGGGCGGGTGTTTGTGTGTGGTCTGTGGTGGGTTTTTTCTAGTTTTTCTATTTCACATTTTTTTGTCCTTTTTGAGAAATGATAAAAAATACTGCTTTCTACTATTTCAAGGTAAAATGAGGGTTCATTCTAACGGGTGCGATCTGCCCACAAATCGACCTTCAACTTTTCAAATTAAATTGTGTATTTGCCGAAATTTTTGGTTGCAGAAACTTCACAGATTATAACCAAATAGTTGCTTGAAACTTGGAAGCAAAATGCTGGTAAAGATATCAGTAAAGTAATATAGGAGAAGAACTAATTAGTAAAAGTGAGACATAAATAAGTGGAGAAGCTTTTTTAACTTTTAAAATAGAGGGAGCCGAGGTGTGTTGTGTTGCCTGGAAATCCGCGCGCAGTTAAGGTGCAGCTTGACACTTTGAGGAATGACCACCTGATTTTATCCTCCCTAGTCCGTTTAATCATAAAGTACGTTTTAGATTATGTTGCAAGTAACTTTGGTGTCAGTGGGTCTGCGGAGACACTGGATGAGCTGGAAAACTTGCTACTTAGAGTCGCACAAGAACATCCAGCAGAAGAAGCGGTAGTATACGGAATTTATAAAGGTGAGAGCATGCTTGCCGGCGCGGTGGGCACTATAGCTCGGCGTTTCGGAAAAGAGGCACCCAAAAGACTGGTTAACACACTCGGGTTAATGGAAACACTTATAGAATCAGGGAGCCTCTACGACTGCCTATCTAAGTACAAGGCTTCCCTTGTTGGGATAGGTTTAATGAGGGAGGATGAATTAATTCTGGAAGACTCTTGTAACGAAGTTCTCGTTAAACTTCGAGGACACTGCACATATGCCAACGTCTGCACCCAGCTCCACAAAGAGGGGGTGTACAACGTATTCGGCTCCGTACCCTGCGGCAGACTCCTCGCATTCGCCGGCATAGCCGAAGCCACACTAAACAAAGGCTACGACATAAAAATCACAAAATATAATCCTCCAAACTGCGAAGGAAAAATATTTGAAATCCCCTAAATCACACACCGATATTCTCCAACAAACATTAACCACCACAAGTTCATAAGAGGGAAGAATAGCTAAATCACCGTGGGGGGATATTTGCCACTCCACACAAATTTAGATTCAGGGAGCCATTCCCGCCAAACAACATACGCTAGAAACGTTTTATAATTATGAGAATATATCATCATACCCAAAGTTTTGTGAAGCTTAATTAAATGCGCAGCTTTTTCATACACAAAGATTAAATATTAGAAAGAAGAAGGTAAGAAGAAATCAATATATTAAGGGAAAGGAGGATAGAAGTGTGACAGAACCTGAAGTTGAAGTCGTTGTGGTTCCTAGGTGGCGTCAGCCACTTTCAGGGCTTTGCGCTTTGCTTCTAGGAGTGCTTATTGCTCTTTTCACTTGGTGGATTTTTGCTGACATCAGATTTTCTCTGGGACACTTCATGTTCGGCTGGTACCCTGAGGTAGCATCGCTCCTGGGCGGATGGGGGCTTCTTGTCGCGGTCTGGCAGGCTTGGCTGGATAACTATCCATACTCCAAGCTTAAGAGGTCTTGGGCAGTGGGTATCGCGGGAACCGTTCTAAACATAGTTGTGGTTTGGTTCATGGTTTATGTGGTGTTCTACCAACTGATCGGTAGCTTGGTCCCTGAGGCCAGCTTTCCGAAGCTTCTCGCGTACGGGTTCCCCATCGAAACTGCGCTTTACATTTCTTCATCCGCTACTGGTATGGTCACCGGGGCTACGTTTTCCTTCGGTTTACTTTGGGTAGCAGGCACAATGTTTTGGCCCCTCTACCACGCCAAGCAGCCGAAAAGGGGACTTTACAGTGTCCTTCTCGCATTCGCCATTGGGCTGACCGCTTGGTACTTTTTACTCCTTCCACCTGTCTCTCAGATGGCGCAGAACTCCGCAGCAATATTAACGTTTATGGGCCTCTCAGAGCTTCAACCAGCCATGAGCACAATATACACCATTATAATCTACTACTACACAGTCTCGTGGTTCTACCTTAACACTGGAGCCCTGAGAATGCTTAACTTGACTCAGTGGGTAATTTTCTTCGCACTGCTCACAATGCTAACCTGGGAGTATGAGCCTTGGATAAGGCTGAAAAAACAGCCTTTGGTAGGCATGGTCGCTTTCGTCTCTTGCACGTTTCTAGGTGTGCTCTTCGGACTCGTCCTATCACAAATGGTATACACGCCGCCTATCCCCTCGTCTTACGTGTGGTTTGCGTTGGGCCAAACGTTACTGGCTCCTATGGCAGAAATTGCGAGGGAGGGTGCGAGGTGGACGGCTCCGCTAGTCTTAGCAGTGTTCTTCATTATGGCAGAGTTTATCCTCTATTTCTACTTTGACAACTGGCCCAAAAAGTACAATAAACTGGTCAACATCGCGGTGAGAACTGTGATAGTCGTCCTGGGAGGGCTGGCAATGCTTTATCTATACTACCTATTCTCGGCCAGAATCATTGGCGACCCGGACATACTCACGATGCTAAGTTACCCCATACTCTTCCTAGACCCTAGACCACTGACAAACCCATTACCCTTCCAGCTCTGGCTCCTATGGGTTCTACTGCTACACGGATATGTATGGAGGAAATGGCCCATCTGGAAGCCCCTAACATAAAAAGAGGAGGGCAAGAACCCTCCAATTTCTTTTCAACCCAAATTTTATGAATAATAAACTTCTCATAGAAAGCCAAAAGCAGTGGGATAAGCAAAACTTTTTTATTAAAAAAGTAGGTCTAATATAAACCCTAGCCTGTATGGATTTACCTTGATGAAAGGTTTGAGGGACGGTGAAGAAATTTTTCGTTATTTGGGAGTGGTTTGGTTTGCCGTATACTGAACTCAGGGATGGTGTGAGACTGTTTTTCGAAATCCGGGGAGAAGGGCCTCCCCTTGCGATGATAGAAGGGTGGGGATACTCCCGATGGATGTGGTTTAAACAGATTAACCACTTCTCAAAAAAGTATACATGCATCGTCTTTGATAATAGGGGGGTGGGTTTGAGTGATAAGCCCGATGAACCTTATAGTGTCGAGTTGTTCGCTGATGACTTGAGGGAGCTCCTTGACCATATTGGAGTTAGTAGGGCGCACATACTAGGGATTTCTATGGGGGGCTTTATTGCCCAAAAGTTCGCCTTAAAGTATCCGGGGAGAGTGTTGAGCCTGATCCTTGTATCCACCCACTTTGGGGGAGAAAAAGCAAGGCAAACGCCAAAGGAAACCATGGACGCTATTTTGAGTATAAGAGAGGAGGACCTTGGGGCTGGAGAAGCCTTAAAGAGAAAGATGTCCTTTGCATTTAACCCAAAATACTTAGAGGAAAACCCAGAAGAAATAGACCAGATAATATCGTGGAGAATTGAGGAAGCTCAGCCAAGATACGCTTGGCTCAGGCAGGCCGAGGCTGTCCAAAACTTCAACCTTGGAAACAAAGCATCGCAAATAAAAGCCCCCACCCTGATTGTGGCAGGCACCAATGATCGGGTTGTCCCACACCAGAACGCCGAGCTACTACTGGAAACCATTCCCAACTCGAAACTGGTACTTTTTGAGGGGGGCTCCCACCTCCTCTTTATAGAAAACGCGGACACCTTTAACAAAGTGGTTATGAAATTTCTAAACGAGGTGGATGAAGGAGTGTTTAGCACAAGTAAAAGAAAGATAACGATAAATGTTAAGAGGTGAGCGCATGTCTTGGAGCTGGATTGGAGACTGGTCTGAGAGGCGGGCTTCACTAACACCCAAGAAAGAAGCCCTAATATATGAGGAAAAATCATTCACCTACGGTGAACTGAACTCTAGGGCCGATAGACTTGCAGGATATCTCGCTAAGAAAGGTGTCGGCAAGAGAGACAGAGTCTCATACCTTCTCAGGAACTGTGTAGAATGCTATGACACCTTCTTCGCGACAGGAAAGCTCGGAGCCATCTTGGCCCCTATGAACATAAGACTTTCTCCCAGAGAGATGACTCTCTTAGTGAAGCAAGTAAAACCAAAAGTTTTCATTTACGACCCAGAGTTCGAGGAAATCGTAAAGGAGATAAAGAAAGAGGTTAAGAGAGTCGACTTTCTTTCTATAGGCGAGGGAGGAGAGTACGAGGCAGCCCTCGATGAAGGAGGCGAAAAGCCGAAAAGAACGCTTGCCTCAATGGAGGATCCACACTTGATGCTGTTCACCGGCGGAACCACTGGTTTGCCTAAGGGGGCTATTCTTTCCCACAGGATGATTTTCTGGAACTCAGTGAACACTATAGTTACGTGGGGAATAACTCCTGAGGACATATCACCAATAGTTTTCCCACTCTTCCACACTGGAGGGTGGAACACACTCGCAGTCCCCCTAATCCATGTTGGAGGCAAAATGATAACTTGGAGAAAATTCAACCCCGACGACGTCTTAGACGCAGTGGAAAGGTACAAGTGCACCATAGTAATAGGCGCACCAACAATGTTCCACATGATGATGAACTCGCCGAAATTCGAAAAAACAAACATATCCTCAGTTAGAATGTGGATATCAGGAGGCGCCCCATGTCCCCTCCCAGTTATGGAGGCGTTCTGGAAGAGGGGCGCCGTCTTCATCCAGGGCTATGGACTAACGGAGGCGGGGCCAAACAACTTTTACATGCCAGTCGAATACATGAAGGAGAAGCACAGGTCGGTGGGGCTGCCATTCTTCCACAACGAGGTTAAACTTGTCAACGAAAAGGGGAAAGAAGTTGGGGTAGGCGTGCCAGGAGAACTCCTCATCAGGGGACCCCACACCTTCTCAGGATACTGGGAGATGCCCGAAGAGACATCAAAAACTATAGACAAGGAAGGTTGGGTTCACACAGGAGACATAGTCATGAGGGACAGCGACGGCTTCTACTACATAGTAGACAGGAAGAAGGACATGTACATTAGTGGAGGCGAAAACGTATACCCAGTTGAGATTGAAAACGTAATATACCAGCACCCGAAGGTGGCAGAGGTTGCAGTCATAGGGGTTCCAGACGAGAAGTGGGGAGAAGTGGGAAAAGCAATAATTGTGCCCAAGCCGGGAGAGACCATAACCAAGGAGGAAATAGTGGAGTTCTGCAAAGGGAAACTGGCAAAGTACAAGGTGCCGAAATACGTGGCACTTGTCAACTCGCTTCCAAAGTCACCTGCAGGAAAAATACCAAAAAAAGACCTGAGAGGGGAATACGGGAAGCCGCAGGACGAAATACCCTAGCATGGCCCCCACTTAATTACTAAAGCGTCCCACGCATAACCTATACCTGCGCTAACTAGTACCACAAGGCTTCCATCCCTTATTTTTCCGCTTCTTAAACCCAACTCTAAGGATAGTATCTGGTCGCACTGTCCCAGATGGCCGTACTCCTCGAAATAGGTTGTCTGGTTCTCTTTTAGTCCCAGCTCGCTGAGTATGTAGTTATGTGCACTGCGTTTCATATGGAGAATTGCCAGGTAGTCTATGTCTTTGACGGTGTAGCCGCTTTTCTCCAGGGCATCGTTGATCACCTTGAGGAAGTTTTTCATTGATAGGTCGTCGAGTCTGCGCTTCATATCCTCTGGGTCTCTTACGTCAAGGTAGTGGAGTTTACGCTCCAGGGTTTCGTGGCTTGTGGGCATTACGGTGCCTCCAGCCGGTACGTAGACGTCGTCCGCGAAGGAGCCGTCAGACATGAAGGCAGCACCTAATATGTGGTTGCTGGGATGGTTTTTTCTGAGAACTGCCGCCGCGCCCCCAGCGGCTAGGTTGAACATGAACCTTGTTCTTTGGTTTTGATAATTTATGAGGTCGCAGTTTCTGTATCCTGCGGCTACAAGGACTGTGTTTATGTCCTCGTTGGCTATCATCATGTCTTTTGCCAGTTTTAAACCGACAATCATTGTTCCGCAGCGTTGAGATATGTCGAATGCCCAAGCGTTAATTGCGCCAACCTCGTGTTGAAGCTTAATCCCGGCAGTAATCATTGGGTACTCCTTGTACTCCTCTCCAGACCATATAACTAAGTCGATATCCTCAGGATTGACATTCCCCCTTTCAAGTGCCGCCTTTGAGGCTTCGACACCCATGGATATTGGGTGGTCTTTATCGCTTGATGGCATAACTTTCCTTAGTATTCCCATCTTTTCCTCAACGATTTGCTTAGGTACTCCTGAAGCCCTAGCTATATCCTCGCTTGTGTGGAAACCTTTAGGTACGTAAACACCTATCGAAACAACACCCACAGATGGCTTACCCAAAATGAGCACCACCTTCCCTTCAAAATGGAGAACCACAAAGGCCTAAATGAGTTATGCTTAATAAATTTTGCAAATGTGTTATATATACTTCACTGCTTTGCAGGATGTATTTAATTTTCCTGTTTGGTATGCTTTTCGAAAACTTGTGTGTCTCATTTAGCTTTTAGCGTCTATTCCTACTGGTTATGTGGTTTTTCATCTATGTTTTCTTAGCAGTGCTTCTTGCGACTCACAAACTATGCTTCCTAAAATGGGTGGATTTAAAAAGGGGAGCCTTTAAGAGGAATTTTCTTAGCTGAGCCCTTTGTTTGTAAATTCATTTATTTTTCTGTGGCTTCACTCCCCTTGATGGCCAAAAAGTAGATACTTTTATTTATAATTGGGGGGAATAATAAGAAAAGAACCAATTGTTTGAGAATATGTGGTGAAAAAACAAGTTTGTTTCTATGTTTTTGGGAGGGTTGCGGTGTTATTACTTGGTGTGTTGTGTGAATTAGAGTTTTTGTGAAGGGGTGGCTGAGTTAAAATTGCTGGGAAAAGTCTTTAAACCCGTTTGGGAGGCTCTCGCAGTCCTTTTGGCGGGTAAATGTGAAAAGTGTGGTCGGGAACGTTTACTCTCAATTTTTGATTCATTTACTGGAAGGAGCGAATTTGTCTGTGAAGGTTGCTTGTTGGTCTCTGCTTTTTTGAAGCCTTTGATTCGCTTGTTTTTCTTCCGTATTGGTGTTGATAATAGTACACTAAGTGGGCTATTGGAGGATGATTTGATTCGCAAGTGCATGCTTAGTGTAATTAGGGGCGTAGCTCTTTTTGGAATGAGGAATCCTCAGCCTACCGGTGCTCCGGTGACTGTTGTTTGGAACTTCACCAACAGGTGCAATCTTAACTGTTTACACTGCCATCAGGACTCCTCGGCCCACGCATCTGAACCGGAACTGACAACGTCTCAAGCCTTCAAGGTTGTTGATAACCTGGGCGAGGCGGGGGTAGCTGTTTTAACCTTTTCTGGGGGTGAACCGCTTCTACGTAGAGACGTTTACCAAGTAATCAGAAGATCTGATGACTGCGGGATGCTCTGCACAATCGCCTCAAACGGAACCCTTATGACCCCAATGGTTGTAGAAAGGTTGGCTAGGGCGGGGATTAAGCGGGTGGAAATAGGATTGGACGGAGCAAGGGCTGAAACCCACGATTTTCTGAGAAACAAGCCTGGAAGTTTTGAAGCAACAGTTGAGGGAATAAAGAACTGCGCAAGGCAGGGCTTTGAAGAGTTGGCCACCACAATGACACTATACTCAAAAAACATCAACGAGCTTGAAGAAACAATGGAGTTAGCAGAGAAGCTGGGAGCAACTAGGTTCTATTTAAACCGACTTATACCTGCTGGTCGAGGAAGGGAATCAATACACCTTGACGTGACGCCCGAGGAAAAAATTAGAGCACTCGAAACCCTGTACAAAAAATTCTATAAAAGCATTGTTAGAGGAGGGGGCATGCAGTGCTATGCTCGGGGAATGACCTACTACGCTCGACTAGGTTATGAGCGTTCAGGTGGAAAAATTTTCACGGTAAGCGAAGCCCTCTCTGGCTACGAGAACATGTTTCAAAGAAAGTTCGGCCTGGAAGTTTCCAAAATTGTGAGAAGGCTTGCCTCCGGTTTCGGTGGATGCTCAGCTGGCATAACCTATGCAGGGCTCACCCCATCCGGAGACCTCCTACCCTGCGTTCCCGCCCCCATAAAACTGGGAAACCTCCTAGAAAAAAGCCTAGAGGAAATTTGGGTTCACAACGAAACACTAAACTATATCAGAAACAGAAAAGATTTGAGGGGCTCCTGCAAAAAATGTGCATACAATTGGATATGTGGCGGTTGCAGATACACCGCTTATGTGGCTACCAAAGATTGGCTGGGCCCCGACACTTCCTGTCCTTTCGGCCCAAAAATCTACGCCTAAAAATTCAACTAATGAACCAACAAAGAAAGATTCGAAAAATGAAGCAGTTCATCGGAAAAAAGGATTAGTGAGGATTAAAGGAAAAATCTGTACTGAGGTTTTGCGGTTAACAAGCAGGACACTATTTCTTCCCTTTGCCCTGCAGAATTTATGATGCCATTCGTTCATTAGTTCCCCAAAAGTTTGTTAGGCGGTTTGCTCACCACTTCCCTTCCACCGCTAATCCTTTGAGTAATAACAGGCACCATTTTCTGGTGAAAATGGTTTTTGTTTCTGCTTCCCTTTCTTTGGGGATTTATGTGCATTTCGACCGGTAAAATATTGACGCAAGACTAAAACTGTCATAAGCAGTCTTTTGACCTTTCAAAGATTTATCATAATTATTCCGAGGAATCGAGTCTATTTCCTCAGTAAATCCTTCACCCTCTCCTAGAATTCTTTTAAGAATCCACTATCATTCTGGAGTATACTGTAAACCTTATTCATGTCTGAATTCCAGTACATGTGAACCAGCATGTTTCGGAAACCCGCTAGGTCTGATAAATTGTTTGCTAAATCAGTTAGTATTATGTTTGATTCTGAAAGTATCTCGAAAGTTTCCTTATAAGTTAAAGGCTTTCTATGCCCCCTTTCCGCAATTACATGGTTAGCAATATCTATTGCCGACTGAATGCTTACCAGCATGGCGTGTAAAACCATGTTTCTCTTATCTCTATCTTTTGCTAAATCCTCTTTTGAAATAGACTGATAACGCTCCCAGTCACTAAGAGACGCTTTTAATTCCTGCAAATGCTGCAGTATTCCCTCCACGTCCATAACTATATCCTCGCTAGAAATTTTTTGTTAAACCAGTCAAGAGTCTCCTTGTAGTCGAGATAGTTTGAGATAACCTCAGCCTCAAATCTCACGCGCTTAACATTATCCCTAGAAAAAACAAGCTGGTCGCTCCTTATCACCTCATACTGGAAGGTGACTGGAGCCGTGTTAAGATCTTTTACGTCAAACTAGTCGAGGCTTCACCTTACTCTCCAAAGCCCTTGCAACACTCATAGTAAACTTCATCAAACCGTAGGAATCATAATCTCCCCCCCACATAGATAGCTACATCTACATCTCTAAATCCCCGATCTCCAAGAAAAGAGCCGAAAACGTATCCAAAATCAACATCGCCGAACCCCCACAGAACCCCACCAATCCTTCCCAGTATTTCTTCCCTTTCCTGAACCAAGAGCGAACCTCCAAAAACCAGTAAACCTATTCAGCAAAAAATAATAATCAGACTATAATATTTAAGACCTTCTGTGCCGAGGGAACACTAAAATCTGGAAAACTATTTTTGCAAGTTTTAATCATCCAAAGCTAAATGGAAGGGTTAAAAATGAGCCCCAAACCTCCCCGACTGGAAACTACGTTTTTTCGCTTTTAGGCTTATGAGAAAGATTATGGCAACCAAGTTCCAAGATAGAGAAAAATAAAGACCCTTTGAGGTGATAGAAACAGAAAAACTGAAACTCTCAGATAAAATGGTTAAAAACCGGTGAACTTTTCTCTGCCACTTTACCAATTTCTAGTGTTGATGATTACGGTGGATAAAGGTGGAGCTCCTGGCACTCTAGAATTTTTATCCTCTACTCTTCAAACTCATAACATAGCAAAAACCAGTATTATACCGAAAATGTGCACGTTTCATAACTCCAAACTCTTTAGTCAAAGGGAAAAACACACCCTAAAACTCGGGCATAAAAAGGCGTTGGGAATTAATTAACCAAAAAATTGGAGTAGATCTTCATAGCTGCTAGTCCAAGGAATATGGTAAAAGATCTATCAGAGCATTATGTACACGCATCGAAATCCGGCCAGAGGCAAATCCCCTAAAAAGTTTCTAGGAAGTAACTTTAACACTCCTAAAAATTTGGGTTCGGAAAAAGAGGAGAAACCGAATCTCTATCATCCTTCGGAAATACATGGTGCTTATGGGAAAATAATAGGGACACACGGTGAGACTTGATGCAGTAACCTCGGATAATGTTCAGAGAGGCTGGAAGAGCCCCCCTAAAATGTTGTACAAAGGCTTTTTACGTCCAAATATGAGTTATTTTACTCGCCTTTTATCTAATTGTTCGATGAGGTTCATAAGTTCTTTCTTAAGTTTTTCTTTGCGTTTTAATTCTTTAGCGGTTATTACTCCCCCCTGTTCTTTTCTCTGCAATTCGTCGATTTGCATGCGGATTTCAATGAATCTGTCCCTTATGGTTTCTATCCCCTCTTTGTCTTGTGAGATCTCCCACATGGATTCTATGGTGTAGGGTACCTTGCTTAGAATTATGCTTGTTCGGATATAATCCATTTGAATCTTGTCATATCTGGGTTCTATCTGAGATTTTCTGGCTTGAAAATCCATTTCACTAATTTTTCCTTCGCGATATTCCTGGTTCAGTTTCTGCAACTTTAAGCCCAGATTGTTGAGTTCCTCTTGGAGCTTCTCCCGTTCCCTAAGCAGTTTCACAATTTTCTTTCTCTGAAGTGTCTCTACCTTATCCAAATCAATCAAGGAAGACAATATCTCCAATAGAGAAGCCTTTAATGTTGAAACTTCACCCTTCCAATTTACAAGCTTTTCCCAGTTTTGCTCCTCAGCGCTAGACACAAATTCACGTAGCCTTTTTCTAATCCATTTCTCTTCTTCCACAGTGACACCACTGGTGATACAGGTTGCGGTCAGTATATTTCCATCCTCCCGAATAAAGGTGCCGAACTCCGTCTCCAACTTTCTCAGACCGCCCTTCTTCATCTCGGCAAGGAAAGTCTTAACCGCTGACATAAAGCCCGAAACCAAAGTCGCATCCTGTTCCATCTTGAAAAAGTCAAAAGCCCACACAGTAACACCACTTGGAATGTAGTCAACAATAATGTTCTCAAGACTAGCCATAGCCCTCAACGGAACCATGCGTCTCCTATGTACTCTACTAGCCACCATTCCCCCCACAGCCGCCAATCCCACAACAACTCCTAAAGCGAGGTAACGTGTAATTTTCTGATTTTGCTCAGATAACATATTAGACACTAACAGGATTAAACCAGTTACCTCGGGATTAATAACCACGTAATATGGAGCCTTAAAGTTAATGGTAACAGTACCAGAAACACTCGACGCATAAAATCTTACGCCACTAGCTACGAAACGAATTTCGTGAACTCCAAAATCTGTGCCAAAATCCACAATGAAACTATAAGTACCGTTCCCATAATCCGTTTTATTATAAATAGGTAAAACCTTCGCACCCTCATAGGCCATTATTGCAGCACCAGCCAACCCCTCCCCTGTTACATTATCATAGTAGAAAAGAGTTATTGGGACAGTATTAGGATACTCAACATGTTCAGGAAAACTAGTCACAACCAAGCCAGTAGCAATTAGAGGCACAATTTCCAGAACAGTTTCATTATATCCCACTGATAATCCATCCCTAAAACTAATCGTCACATTAAACATTCCGTGGGTGGTGGCTGTACTTCTCACATTCCAACTAAACACCACACTAGGAACACCCGACAAAGCCTTCGTATTTGTATAATTCAACCTTTGAGATGAATCATAAATATCCAGAGTCACACTTCCACTAACAGAAGCATCAAAGCTCACAGCGATCTCAAGAAAATCATCCAGGGTGGCGTTTTCAACAGGAACCCCACCAACCATAAAACCTATGCCGGAAAGATAATTGGGAGCCGTGCAGTTAACAGTCCAAGTACCATTACCAGCAACAAAACTAATAGCATCGGGAGGGTGAGAGTCCAATGCAACCCAATTGGCACCATCAAAAGCCATCGAGCTCGAATCACCCCAGTCTGAAGGAATACCCGTAATGTTAATATGATTAACACCAGTGCCAGTCATAGGGAAGGCGTTTTCAGCATCGATGGTAACATTCCAAAAAGCGTCACTATTATTATAAACAACAAAATTAGTTGTAGCAGTGAAATTCCTGGCGTAGGTTACGTTCCAAACATAAGAAAAACTAACAGGGGCCCACCATGTAGAAGCTACATCATAAAAGATATATCCCGTTGAAACAGGTGTTTCGCTACCGCTAATCCAGTTTCCATTACCCCTACTGGCGTCTAAAACAGTTGAACCATTAATAGTTAAACCCACTTCTGATGGAAGAAAAATATTACTAACATTTACTTTCAGCTTAAAATCAACATTCAACGGTGACCAGGTTCCAGACTGGTATTCGTATGCGTATCCTCCACTAGACGGTGAGACTTGTTTCCAGTAAAACTTGGAGGAGTCTATGTTTTCAATACCGATGAAAAACGTGTTATCAAATGTAGTGGAAGTGTCAAGGAATTGATGGCCAAAATCCACATCAAACCAAATGGGGTTACCAGAGGGTATAGAAATGGTTGAAACATTTTTAATTAAATTATTCGGTACGGGCACTCCACCGCTGTTAATTGCATTGTAGACATAAAAGTGACCGATGCTTCCCCCACCGGGCGACCTTAACTCAACACTAACATTATCCAGGTAGGCGTTACTCGTCAATCTAAATGACATGGCAAGAAGGCTAATTTTTGTGTCGCCGTTGTACGGGTTAGGATTTGGTTCAATTGTAGTATTTGGTGCATTAATACCAGTGAGTGTTAGGTTTGCCCAGATGATTTTCCAACCGCTGGGACAGGGAACATAAATATCTGAAGAAGTGTTCGTGTAATTTGGCACATTATCATAATTGTTTGTAATATACAATAAAGCATTTAATTGATCTCCGCTGCCCGTGTATGATTTTGTCATGTTGTCCAAGTTATTCAAGTTTAGGAAGGTGAGGGGCTGATTCGGGCTTAATGTGGCGAGTATAGCGATTGTTGAAATGGCAAAAATCAGAAAGGTTGCTAACGCTACCCTTTCTTTCAATTTTATCCTCCCAAAGATAGAATTTTTAGTCTTCATTTTTGGATTCTTGAGGTCTTCCCAATTTTTCGCCCTTAAATAATTTATATAATAATAAGTATTTTTAAATATTTACTTCTATAAAACATTAGATATTTCAAAAACATTTTTATAAAGATGGCGCCATTTCTCTTCTTTTTGGATAAGAATTTATTGAGTTAAGTAAAATGGAATAGTAATAATCACAAAGTTGCAGAAAATTCTCCATCAAAATTACCTTCAAAAAACATCCAACGTATGGATTTCACTCCAAAAGAGAAGAATGAACGAATAAGTGCGGAGGAATAACTAAATAAAGGGAGGTAAGGGTGTGACCAGAGTACATAAACCGTTAACTCTTAGTTAAAAATATTATCAATCAATCGGGATAAGGCATCGACAATTGTTGATTTATGTTGGCGTGCCGGTGCTGCTCTTCCTTTGAAATTTAAAAAACTTTACGCAGTTGGGCGGGTATGTGTAGGGTTGATGATGGAATTGATTGATTTACCCTTCTCTTTCTATTTTAGCCCTTTTTTGGACATTTTTTGAAAAAAGGGGAATAAATAATCCCTGTGTCCATATGTTTAAACAACGCTCCTAGAATGTGGCTTGTTTTGATCCGCCTGTTTTTTAGCCTCTATGCTCCTTTTTTCCAGTGACATTTTCTGCACAGTGATGTCAAAAAGAGCGGAAAACAGATTCATCAAACCCAGCAACACCAGATTCTTAACACAAGGAGCGGCGATTAAACATATTGGAATAATTCTGTTTTTCACAAATTCAGGGTAAAAAGAGTTTAGTCTCATCACTTGTGTAATCCGCCCATAAAGTAATCTTCAACTGTATAACTCTTATAAAAGAATATGAGAGGCAGCTACAAAATTATCTGCGTAGATCTCCTATGTAGGTTGGGGAAGGGGTGGGCTTCTTTTTATTTTTCTGGTATTTTATTTTTGGGTTTGTTTTTTGTGCAAAAGATTTATATATATCTTAATGCGACATATTACACATATTATATCGTATAACATAATATGTCTTGGTGAAAATTATGTCCAAAAAATCCATCCCTCAAGACCTAGTAGAAAACTGGAAAAGACAGTTACGAAAAGGAATCCTCGAACTCGCCGCCCTATCAAGTGTTGCAGAGGAAGAAGTTCACGGCTATGCATTGATAAACCGCCTCAAAGAGTACGGCATTCCGGTAACTTCAAGCACAATATACCCAATACTTCAGAGGCTCACAGACAATAACCTAATAGAATCAAGGTGGGCGGAGTTCGACCAGGGACACCCCCGAAAATACTACACGATCACGGAACAGGGAAAACTAGTACTCGCAGAACTGAGGGAAGAATGGAGAAACTTTACCAACCTAATAAATTCTCTCATCCTGAAAGAAAAGAGGTGAAGTGAATGGTAAGCAAAGAAGCAGAAAACATGATAGAAGACTACCTGAAAAAAGTTGAAAAGAGTATGACTGAAGCGAGCAAAGCCAAGAAGCAAGAGGTACTCAAAACACTGAGATCCCACATAATGGACGCACTACAAGACCAGAAGGGAAAAATGCCCGAAACCGAAATAGTCAAAAACACGATAAAAGACTTGGGAGTGCCCAAAACAGAGCGTTTCGCTGAAAAGTTAATACCCTTGATTGTTTTAACAGTCGTTGGCCTATTCATCCTAACAGTAGAAAACATTGCTGGCCTCATGTACCATTTTTCGCTTCCCTACTTTGTATGCGTTTTCTCCGCGGTAGGAGTATGGGAAGTCTGGCGTAGAACCATAGGCGAAAGATTTGAGAACAGGAGAATAGACATTATTGGATTCTGGCTGATCTACCTAGTGGCTATAGTTGAACTATTCTTACTTGAACATTACATTATTCCAGTAATGGGACCAGCAACCATACTGAAACTTGTAGGATTCGTTTCGGTAAGAGATGCACTCCTTGGGTTTGTTAACCCGCCAATCGTAGTGGATTTGCTTATGTATGAGGCTCTAAAGTCGCTTTCGTTTGAGATCCTTATCGTTTCAGCCCCAGGCGGAATCGGTTTAACAAGCATGGTTGCACTAAGCGCAGGTATCATAACAGTTTTGATGTCTGGCTTCTTGATTCTAAGGCCCCAAGAGTTCCAGAGTAAAAAGTGTTCAAACTGTGGGAAAGAAGTCGAAGGAAACGCGAAGTTTTGCTGGAATTGTGGAGAAGAAATCGCATAACTTCCATCTTCCCTTTTTCACTTTTTTGAGTACTAATTTCCGTCTTTTCTTGGATAAGTACAAAAAGAAGAATTAAATTGATAAGAGAGGTTTGTTTCTGTTCCTCTGAAAAATAAGTGGATTGACGACACTATGATAATCACCACCACAATAAATGTATCAAGTGGATACCAGCACCAGTCAAATCTAGTCAGAACCAATACAAGTAATATGTTGCTGCATTTATTGGACCGAACTCTTTTGAAACTAAATAAACTGTAAAAAAGTTGGGGTTGAAATACTGAATCAGCCAATCGTTATTTAGGAAAACTGAAGGCAATCCTAAAAGTTCAGCGGAGAAAGGTACAGCCTTCTTTTTCCTGTATAATAATTGTCTCAAAAAAAGTTAATTATCTCCCAAATATTTTGATGTATTAGGATATTATTTTGAACATTTAAAGGACTATTTTCGGTAAGGATATTATTGAAATTTTTTGGGTGTCAAGAGTATGGTAAAAGTTAGAGTCTATTCGACGCCGGAATGTCCCTATTGCAAGATGGTGAAGGAGTTTTTGAAGAGAAAGGGTGTAGAATTCGAGGACATAGATATTTCGTATGACGAAGAAGCGGTTAAGGAATTGTTTCAGAAATCTGGGCGATTTGATGTTCCCCAAATTGAAATCAACGGAAAAATGATCATGGGATTCGACAAAAAAGCTCTGGAAAAAGAGTTGGAAAACTCCCAAACCAAATAATTGCGCCGAGTGAAAAACCCAGCCACAGACAGACAAATAACAGAAACCACCATTCTACCACTATCTGTATAACCCCCTTCCAACTAGTCCACATATTTTCGAAGCAGAGATATAATTGAGAAGAGTTCAAATGTTAAAAAGGAATATTAGGGCTCGTTTGGAAGAAGGATAGGTATGGAAAATATTAGCCGGGAATGTCGGTACATCTAAGACTTGTGCAGTGGTATATACTTCTATGCTTAAAGGATTGAAGCTATGTGGGTTGAGGGACTGCATAAAAAGAGCAAAGTTCTCCTTTTGGTTAAGTTTTTGAACGTTACAAAAATAAAAAGGAGGGGGGAATGACGATGATTGTTACTTTACTTCTGGGCGTGTGTCTTTTAGGAAGATGACTATTGCTATTAGTGCTATACCAACTATTACCACGAAGAGTATGGCTCCGAAGAATGCTCCGGGGAGGTTTAGTGGTGCGCTGGGTATTAGGCTGAACCACCATGCTCTGCTGACTGCGGAGAGGTAGCTTTGCCAGTAGTATATTTGGGATAGGAGGTAGGAGAATGAGGAGGTTTCTAGCGATTCCATGACTAGTGGTCCCACGGCGCCGCCTAGGTTTCCTAGGGTGTATAGGCCTCCGACTGCGAGGCCTGCCAGCATGGGTCCGATTGCTTTTGTTTCCATTGCGACTTGGAAGGATATGGGCATGGCGGAGAGTAGGAAGAATCCTAGTAGGAAGGCTGCAAGCATTATGATCCAGCCGCTCATTGTTCCTATGATGTAGACGAGTGGGGGTGTTACTATTGCTGTGAGGACTATGAAGGGTTTTCTTCTTTTTATCTTGTCTGATATTGTGGGAAGTATTAGGCATCCGAAGATTCCGCCGAAGGTGATTAATGCGCCTACTGTTCCTCCTGTAATTTGTGACTGTGACACTATGATGGGTAGAAGGTAGGGGTTGGCTTGGGCGAGGTATACTTCAACGAATTTTTCGAAGATTGGTGCGTTTGAGGAGACAATGTTTTGTATCCAGGTTGTCAGGCCCAAATAAACTATGAAGCCTAAAGAATAGTGCCGAGAGTACCCAGAACTGTCTAACTCTTAGTATTCGACTGAAGCCCGCTCTTAGGGGTACCTCCTTTTCCTCAACTCTTGGTTCTGGGGGTAGGGGTGGCTTCTCTCTGGCAACTGCAAAGAATATGATTGCAACAATGACTGCCATAAATCCGTAAATGAGGCTGAGGTTTCTTAGGCTCTCATAAGCGTTGAAAAGTGGGTTGCCTAACATGTTTACGAGCACTGGGGAGAGGAATAGTGGAACCATTAGGCCCACGAATTGGGATAGCACTCCTATCCCTTGGGCTGTTGCGCCTTCCTTGAAGGGGAACCATTGGGTTGTTAGTTTTGAGATGCCGTCAAAAACAAAGAGTCCTACTGTTGTTATTGCTATTTGGCTAATCAGCAAAGTTACTAGGTCTGGTGCGAAGGCTCTCAAAACTCCTATTACTGCGAAGGCAATGGCACTAAACCCGCTGGTTTTTTTCCATCCCCACTTATCAACACCTGCACCGAAGGGAAACGATAGTACGAAGGACACCAATGGGCCTTCGATGGTTAGGAGGGCAACTAAGCTTTGATCTGCAAACGGTCCGAATGCGAAGGCCACTGTTTGAGGTATTGTTGCGAACTCAATCCATAGGAGCTGTGTAATGAAGAAAACAAGGCAATAGGAGCCGAGTACTGCCCACCGCCGTCTATATACTTGGTAAGTGGCTTTGCTCATTTTAATTACCTCAAATTTTTGCCTTTTTTTGGAGGCAACCCCTATTTAAACTATACGATTATGTAACATAAATATAATTTAATATAAAATTACAAATATATGAAAAATAGAAAAATTATTAACTTTACTAAAATAACATATTTAATAGGAATAAACTATCCATAACAATTTTAAAAAGAAAACTTTACAAAATCAACCCACAAACCCGCTGAAAAATAAAGGAACCGTGACGATTTTCTTCCCCACAAAAAAGGGTAGATGCATATAACTATTAGGATAAGGAATGAAAGAAACAAATCATAAAAAATGAAACTGGAACATACCCTGCTCGCGAAACCCCCTTCGAAAAACTCCCTGCTTTTCGAAAAAAGCTCCATTTAGGGCATCCTTCCTCAGCTATGATTGCTTATCAAAAAGTCCAAAAACAAATTCTTGAGAGCCTCAGTGACATAGCACCCCGTTTTCGGCTGCAACAGCTTAAGCGTGTACAAGAGGTTTAAAAAGTCTTATAATGGAATTCAGCTCATGTCCAGTCTGATAAACTTATTATTGGAGGATTAATAATTGGATGAGATTTACAGAAAGCTGAGAGGGAAGCTCGACCGGGCTCCCATTGGATTTCCAGAAGGCAGAGGAGCCATCGAGATTCTCAAAAACCTTTTCACCCCCGAAGAGGCGGAACTGGCACTCAAACTCCCTATGATTACCAAATCTCTTGAGGAGATAGCCGCCGAGCTAAACGAAGACCCCGCAACTCTTAGAGAGAAGCTTGACGGTATGGCGAGTAGAGGAACAGTTTTAGCCGTAGAAAAAGAAGGAAAAAAGCTTTACCGACTACTACCCTCCGTGGTGGGATTTTGGGAAACACCCTTCTGGCCAGGAAAAAAGGATGAGAGAACACTAAAGCTTGCTCCACTTTGGAGAAACTACTTTGAAGAAAAATTCGCTTACGAAGTGGGTGACAGGAAACAGATCATATTCCGCATCATACCCGTAGACATTGCCATATCGCCCAAATCTATGATAACTCCCTTTGAAGATGTTATCGAGCTCCTCAAACCCTTAAACTATTTTGCAGTTGCCCATTGCCCCTGTAGACAGATTGCAGCCTACACCGGCGATGGATGCGATCACTCACTTGAGGTATGCCTTCACTTTGACAGTATTGGAGAATACATGGTAAAACATGGTTTAGCAAGAGAGATAACCAGGGAAGAAACAATAAAAATTCTCAGAAAAGCCAACGAGGAAGGACTCGTCCACATGACTGATAATCACCAGGGAAAAATCACCACAATATGCAACTGCTGCGGGTGCTGCTGCATATTCTTCAAAATGCTTAAAGAAATGAACCTACCCAGAGCAGTGGCAAAATCCAACTACGTAAGCAGGGTAGACACCGAGCTATGCGCAGCCTGTGGAACCTGCGCCGAACGCTGCCCCATGCAAGCAATAAAAGTAGACGACTTCGCAGTAGTAAACGAGGAAAAATGTGTGGGATGCGGAGTCTGCTACCCCACATGTCCACAAAAAGCCATAACCCTCGTAAGAAGGCCCGAAGATAAAATCGTAGAAATCCCAGACAGAAAAACATACATAAACAACCTCCTCAAAGAAAAAGGACTAATCCCATAACTAGAAACCAACCCCTCTCCTTACCAAAAGTAACAAAACTCTCATAAAAAACAGTACCTACTACAAATTCACCCCTTTTCCCAATCATGACTCCCACGGTTAATTCACAAAAAATATTTCAAGCGTATTTGCGCCGCAACAATTGATTATTGGTTCTTCTTGCGGTAATGTTTTATAAGACTGGCGATCCACTATTTTTTGGCTTGGCAAACAATGAAGTTTTGCATTTGATTTCCAACTCTCACCTGTCACTAAGGGATGTTGGACTTGCGGAGGCTTAATCCTTGTTAGTTTTGGGAGTCGATGGTGGGGCCACAAAGACTGCATGTGTGGTGGCTGACGAAAATTTTAAGATTTTAGGTGTGGGAGTAGCTGGCTCCAGTAACTACCACGTGGTAGGTGTGGAAGCAGCCCAGAAGAGTGTTGCCCTCGCCCTCAAGCGAGCCATTCCCCCAAAGCTCAAGCACAACATTGATGTTTGCTGTTTTGGTATAGGTGGGCTTAACACTAAACGGGACGAAAAGATAATCTCAGGATTTATAAAGCCCCTAGTGTCTGCCAGAAGACAAATATTCGTTAATGATGTAGTTATCGCCTTCCACGCCGCTACCTGTGGCGAACCCGGAATCGTTATGGTTGCGGGAACGGGATCCATAGCCTACGGAGTTAACCAAGAGGGAAGGGAAGGGGTGGCAGGAGGCTGGGGATGGCTCATAGGAGACGAGGGAAGCGCATTTTACATAGCTAAAAGAGCATTAATGAGTGCTTCCAAAGCTTATGACGGCCGCGGAAAACCTACAAGCCTTGTGGAACTCTTCTGCAATCATCTAAAAATTTCTAAGTTTGAAAACATTATCTCCAAAATTTATGAGGAAATGAAGCCCCGCGACCTGGCATCCCTAGCTCCCCTAGTTACGCAAGCCGCCCAAAACGGAGACGAGGTAGCCCAAAAAATATTGGAGGATGCGGCGAGGGAGCTGGCACTAACAGTTAAAGCCCTAGCAGAAAGACTAAACATGAAGGGTCGCTTCACCGTGGGAGCGGCGGGCGGCGTTTTCAAATCCCAACCGGTGTGGAGATTCTTCCAGAGCGAAGTTCAAAAACAGGTTCCCGGAGCAGAGTTAACTAAACCCTTGGAGTATCCTGTGATTGGGGCCCTAATAATGGGATTCAGAGATCAGAGGGTGATGGTAACTCCAGAGGTTAGGGAGAAACTGGAAAAGAGTTTGAAAACCTGGCTTGAAAACTAGTTGTCATATTTTTACAACTTTTTTCAGGTGGCGGGGAGCGTCCGGGTTTAGACCTCTACTCACACAGTAGTGGTAGGCAAATAGCTGCAAAGGAATTATCTGGATCGTGGGGGAGAGTATGTCATCCACTTTGGGGGTGGCGAGGGTTTGGGTGGCTGGTACGGTGGCTCCGCTTGTTACTGCTAGAACTTTGGCCCCCTTCTCCTTTATCTCTTTGATGAGTTCTACGTATTCATTGCTAGGTCTTTCTGGAACCAAGCATATTGCAAGGGTTTTCTCATCAACTACTGCCATGGGGCCGTGTCTAAACTCTAGCGGGTGGTAGGCTTCCGAGTGAACGTAGGATGTTTCCTTGAGTTTTAGGCTTCCCTCAAGGGAGACCCCATAGCTTGAGCCCCCGCCCAGGAAAATAAATTTCTGCTCCTCGCAGTTTAGCGCTAGTTCACGCATCTTTTCGTTCAGGGTGAGGGTTTTTTGAGCAAGTTTAGGTATTCTTCTTGCCTGGCTTAACTGTTTTCCCACTTCTTTGCCCTGGGTTTCGGCGTAGTGGAGTGCTAGGAGCTGTAGGGCGTAGACTTGGGTGGTGAAGGTTTTCGTCATTATCACACTTTTCTCTTCTCCGGCGTTGACTGTTATTGCCAGTTTTGAGTTTCTGGCCATGCTGCTTTCGCGGGTGTTTGTGATGCTTACTGTGAGTGCTCCGAGCTGGTTTGCTTTGGAGATTGCTCTTACGGTTTCGGTGGTTTCCCCCGAGCGGGAGACTCCTAAGGCTACCGCTTGACTTTTGGCTTGTGGTGGGGGATACTCGTAGAACTCGGAGGAGGGTGTAACGTATGCGTCAACTTGGGCATAGGTTTCTAGGGCGAATTTTCCGCAGAGGCAAATATAATGTGAGGAACCGCACCCAAAAAGGTAGAATCTATACTCTTTTTCGGAGAGAATTTTAGCAACCTTCCCAATGTTTTCTTCCTCAAGGAGGGTTCTCATGAGAGCGTCGGGCTGCTCATAAATTTCCCTCAGCATATAGTGTTCCATTTTTACACCTCACCCTTGCACCTGAAAAAAGGGGGAAGAGGGACTCCGCCTTCTTAAAAGGCCAAACATTCGGGAATCCGATATTCTTCCCTGGAGATTGAAAAATGGGGGGTTTCCCACTGAACAGTGAATGGGGGTTTTAATCCAATTATGCGTCTTATTATATTTTTCAATTCTTCTCGCCCTTAAAAAGATGAGGGCTTCTTCACAGTTACAATTGGACACAGTGCTTCCTTGGCATATTTTACTTTTTTCAAAAAAATGGTTTTAATTCTGAAAATTTTTCAAATTTGCATTGTAAAATTGCAAAAAATTCACCAAACATGCCAAAAAAGCAAAAATTAAAAACCGTGCAGCACAGCGTAAACACTCAAAATTCTTAAATAGTATCCCGCCCATATCAGGAGTTTAAACTAGTTCAACTTACACTGCCTCTAATGCCTGGAATTGAGCTTCTGTTCTGGGACACCCTCCATCAAATTGGGTTTTTGGTGATTTTTCATGGTTAAGGAAACCCTTGCAGTTAGGTGTGGTAGAATACTTACACCCTCAAGAGAGATAAGTGACGGTATCATTCTAGTTGAGGGAAGCAGAATAGTTTCCCTAGGTGTTGATGGTGAATTAACTATTCCAAGGGGTGCCAAAACTTTAAACTTTGGGGACAAAATAGCTGTCCCCGGGTTCTTGGACATTCACATTCATGGGGGAGGAGGAAGCGATGTAATGGAAGCTTCAGAAAAGGCAGCCATAGATTTAGCACTTTTTGCATCTAGCCACGGGGTGACATCCATTCTCCCCTCAACAGTCTCCGCCCCTCACAGCAGCCTCTTGAAAGTTGTCAGGGTTCTTGGGGAAATGGTGGGGAGGGAAACGGGAGGAGCTGAAGTACTGGGAATCAATCTGGAAGGACCATACATTAATCCTAAAATGCGGGGAGCCCACAACGCCAAACACATTAGGCTCCCTTCAGTGAGAGAGTTTAAAGATTTGTGGGAGGCGTCAGGCGAGAAGCTGAAAATAGTGACACTGGCTCCAGAGTTGGAGGGTGCTGAGAACCTTTTGGCTGAGCTTCAGAAACTGGGAGTGGTGGCCGCAGTTGGCCACTCAGACGCCGCCTACAGTGAAGTCATGGAAGCAGTCACTCTTGGTCTCAGCCACGCAACCCACACTTTTAATGGAATGAGAGGGTTCCACCACAGGGAGCCTGGGACAGTGGGAGCGGCTCTACTTTGTGAGAAGCTAACAGCCGAGGTTATTTCTGACAATATTCACGTGCACCCAGAAGCAGTAAGACTGTTAACCAAGGTGAAGGATCCCAGCCTCATAGTTCTAGTCACTGACTCAATTATGGCTGCTGGCATGCCCGACGGTGAGTATCGATTGGGGAATCGGAGAGTTACCGTGAAAAACGGTGTTTGTAGGCTGAAATCCGGAAGCCTTGCTGGAAGCACTCTAACAATGGAGACCGCCATAAGAAACACTGTACGAGCTGCGGGTCTCCCCTTACAGGTGGTTTTAGGAATGGCTACTGTAAACCCTGCAAGAGTTATTGGTGTCGATGACAGGAAGGGAAGTTTGGCGCCGGGTAAAGACGCCGATATAACTATAATAGACAGTGAGGTAAACGTTTACGCCACAATAGTGAAGGGAAAAATGGTTTATGGGAAGGTTTTATTGGGTAAGTAGAGAATATTTTATATGTTATTGCCTTTGAAATCTTCCTAAAGGTATGGTGATTGGTGGGCCTCATTTTGTAATTTGGATACTGCTAAGGGTGAATGAGTTGGGAACAAGAAAAGTTTACTGCACTTGGTGTGGTAGAAGATATCTTCTCTCAACCAGGGAGAAATTAAAGGAGACAGTTTGTCCAAACTGTGGCAAAAAAGGCAAAATATATACTGTTGTCGACGAGTCAACCTAAAAAGTCATAAAACCAACCACCAAACCGTAAACCTTGCCCCCCTGGGAAGTATTAAAACATAAAAGGAATTTGGAAGCTTCATTTGCCACCCCTTTGGAAAAATATAAAAAAGTGGGAAGGGAAGGAAAAATTCGTATCTCTTTTGTTATGTTATTTATTTTATGGGTTCCACTCCGATTATGTCGCTTAGTTTTCCTTCGGGTTTTTCCTTCCAGACTGCTTGGACTCTCATTCCTATGTGTGCTTCCTCAGGCTTGGCGTTCAGTAGTATTGTTGTGTATTTTGAGTTGGTGCCGTCAAAATTGACGAGTACCATTATTAGTCTCTCTCCTTCCTTGAGCCAACCCATTTCCACAGGATCCATTCCTAAAACCTTTACTTGTCCCTTCTTTACCGCCTGACTCAAAGTGAAGGACTTAACTGTGCCCTTATCACTAACTGTCACTCGGGCGTCTATTTTTCTCCAGCATCTACCACAAATATTTCTCATTGGCACATATACGAATCCGCAGCCAGTACACAATGATCCAATTATTTTCTTCTGCTTAAATCCCTCAAGGAGCTCCTGGTAGAGCGTAGGTGCCTTATAAACGTAGGAGCCTACGGGCCACACGCCTTCCACTGCAATTGTTTCTTTTCTTACCTTTTTCGACATCATCTCACCACCTTAATCTTGGTGTATCCCCCAGAACTGTTACTACTGTGAAGTTGGTTGAGCCTCCCCAACCGTGTGCTACTGCGTTCTTTACGTCTTTAGGCACTTGGTGTTCTTCAGCTTTACCCATTATTTGTAGGGCGCACTCCGCTACTCTCTGCATTGCTGAGGAGCCTATGGCATTGGTTGAGAGCACGCCTCCTGAGGGGTCGATTGGCAATTTGCCATCTATTTCTGTTTCTCCCTCCTCGAGGGGAATCCAGGCCTTTCCGTCGTCAAAGAGAAGAAGTCTCTCCGAATACATCAGTTCCTGGTGTGGGAATGGTTGGTAAATCTCAGCTACATCAATCTCTTCTCTGGGATTCTTTATCCCAGCCATACGGTAGGCCTTCATCGCCGCAATTCGACACTGCATCTGCTCCGAAGTATCCAATATGGATACTCCTTGAGCGTTTTCCGCCTGCTGATTCTCCTCATCGGCGCAAGCCGCAAGACCTCTCACCCAAGCTGGTCTATCAGCTTTCCTCGCTATTTCTTCAGATGCAATCACAATGGCTGAGGCTCCATCACTTGCTGGGCAAATGTGTCCAAGCCTTAATGGATAAGCAACAATTTCGCCAAACCGGGGATGTTTTGCTAGGGATTCAGCAGTGCAGTTGGGCCACTGAAGATGGGCATACTTATTTTTGGCGGCGTTTCTCCTTGATTTGGCGGCAACCATATCCAAATGTTCGATTTTGCATCCAGAGCGGTGCATGTACTCACATGCCTGGTATGCAGAAACGCCTGCGGCTGCGCCAACTCCTCCACCATAGGCAAAGCTGGTTCTTACATCAACTCCATTTGCAAGTAGGTGGAACATGTTTGCTAGTCCCACATGGGATAGCCCCATTGTTGCCCCGGGCTCTTTGCTATCTGAGTGTTTTTCAAATCCTATTGCTAGGACAGTGTCGAAGAGTCCTGAAGCTACCTGGTACATTCCACACTGGGCTACTGAGCCTCCGGTTGTGCCTCCAGTAGCTATTCTGAGTACTGGTTTGCCCGGTGCGGCGAAGAGGTCTCCACTCCACAATTCTGCTTGGCAGATGCCTCCAAAGCCTTGCATGTTCCCTATGGCAATGGCGTCTATGTCCTCGGGGCCTAGTTCGGCATCCTCTAGGGCCTTCCAGGCCGCCTCTGCTATCATTTCTGCAGCGTTAATGTCTCTCCTTATTCCATGTTTGGTTTGTCCAACACCAATTACTGCAATGTTTCTCCACACTACTCCTCACCTCCCAGAATGAAGACTATGTTTTGCTGGGCGCATATGCCAGTTTGGCCGTGGGCTAGGACTCTCCAAGCTCCTGGTATTTGGTGGGCTCCAGCTTCTCCCCTTATCTGCATTGTGGCTTCAACTATTCTTATCAACCCTGTGGCAGTTATGGGGTCTGCTGAGAGGGCCCCACCGCTGGGATTTACTGGCAGTTGACCATCGTTAAAGGTTGCACAGCTATCTATCAGGGTTCCTCCTCTGCCTTCCTCGCAGAAGCCCAGTGCCTCATAAATCATAAGCTCCTCATGGGCGTATCTTTCTGACACTTCGGCTGCATCTAGTTCTGCGAAGGGGTTCTTTATACCCGCCATTTGGTATGCTTTTTTTGCTGCGGCTTCGAGTCCCTCGAGCTTGTAAAGTTTTCTATCCCTAATATATGAGTCCTGGCAGCTGCCTACGCCTTTTATCCAAACTGGACAGTCAGAAAGCTCCCTCGCCTTCTTCTCTGAGGCTAGCACCACTGCTGCGGCCCCATCACTTATGGGAGACATGGTAAGTTCCCTAATGGGGTCACAGTAGAGCTTGGAGCTTAACACCTCTTCCAGAGAAATTCCGGGCATTCTGCGGTGTGCATGGGGATTCTTAGCGGCGTTGCCCAGATTCTTCACGGATACTATGGCTGCTTCTTCCTCAGATATGCCGTACTTGTTCATGTATACTCTCGCCTGAATAGCGGCCGCAGAAATGTCGTTTAAAACACCTATTTGCCTATCAAAAGTTGGGTCTAAAGTGTAGACAGAGATTTGGTGTGGATTGAATGTTGAACCCTGAGTGTTGGCTACTATTAATGCTATGTCGTGTGTTCCTGAGAGTATTTTGAGCATACCGTAGAAGACGGCGTTGGCTCCATCCATCTCCACCTTGGTGTAATCCTTAAGGTATGCCCCAATGGGCATAACTAGGAAAAGCTCTGAGATGGTTCTTCCCTCATAGTAATCGTTTGTGGCGTTAATTACTGTGTCAATGTCCTCCCTTTCAATGCCCGCCATCTTGGCGGCTTCCTTAGCCACCTCAAAAACCATGTCTTCCCTGGTCATTGGCATGTTTGCCTGATGGTAGGATTGCGCGTACCCAATTATTGCAACTTTTTCCCTCATCATGTTCTCACCTTACTTCTCGGGTTTGAATCCTTTAATGTCGGAGATTTGGCCTTTGGTCTCCTCCTGCCAGACTACTTTCACTGTGATGCCCTCCTTAAGTTTCTCTGGCTCCACATCTATTAGGGGCATAAATATTGTTGAATCCGCGTCTTCAAGCTTTATGGCTCCAATCGCTTTAGGCTTTTCCAGATCTCGAAAGTTGCCGTTGCCGTCCAGTTCAACATAGGCAGTTGTGTAGCCTACCAGAACTCCCCTACCGGAAAGTTCCACTAGGTTGTTTGCGTCCATTTTTGCTGAGCACTTACTACACCATGCTCTTGGAGGAACATAGGTATAATTGCACTTGGAACATTTGGCTCCCAATATTTTCTTGTTTCCCAGTTCTTTGATGAATCTGTCCATGAGTTCTCCCACAGACCACCTGAACCCGGCGACAACTGGAATTCCCTTAACCGGTATAACTTCCTCTTTTAATATTTTCACAAATTAACCCTCCAAAGTAGAAAAACTGCGAAACACTGAAAAGTATTCATTCGACACATTTATAAAATTAACGAAAAGAATCGTCAAAAGTTGATCGGATTCTATTCAGAACCATTCTCTTTTTCTGAAGACTCAAAAAATAATGTCCCAAAGACCCCTTATTAAATTAAAAACAGACACATGACGATAATAATTTTTCAAATTAGTTGAATCTGGAGTGACGCATAGTCTCAAATAAAATTTATAAATTTGTGGTTAGCCCTATTGGTCATGTTTTGTTGATTTTTCTTGTAGTTCTCTTATCTTGACCACCTCTCCAAGTGTTTTCAAGTTGATGTTTTCTCTTCTTCGTAGGTTTCTGTGACTACTGGTTTCACACCCCAATATACTTCATTACTTTTTTCTCTCTAAGATCTTCAAACTGTTCTATTACATCCAAATTTACTTTAGCGATTCGTTTACTATAATATCCTGTAATTTGAATTTTTAGCAAAGCTATCCCAAGCCTTCTTAAGACAGGCCCAAGACCAACGTCAGTGTTAGTTATCCTGCTTTAGGGAACAATACCAGTTTTTAAAACATATTCCTCTTCTTCATACAATTTCACTATCCATAAGTTGAAAAAGATCATGCCGCAATATTTCCTGCCCCAACAGAAAAAGAAAAAAACATTTAGGCAAGACGGATAAAGAGTAGAAGAAAATACTTATGGCTTTAAGTGGACTAAAAACAGTAAAGGGGAAATACAGGGCAAAAACAAGAAACAAAACGCTGCCACCGAACAAGTGTAGTAGAGTTTTCTAAGCTGGGGATAGGTTTAACCCCCTTAACCAATTTTCACGCCAAAACTTTTCAAAAATGTTAACCTCACAAAAAATTTGAAAAACCACCATTAAATAGGCCTTCGCCAATCTGAAACTATAAATAATTTTGCACAGCCAAACGTAAACTTATCAAACCCATACAAAGCCACAATAAAATTAACCACCAAGCCATTGCAGATGGCTTAAAAAAAGGTACAGGATCAGAACTTTAAAAAAATGGGGGGAATGCGATTTTAAATGGATATGGGGTATTTCCCATATTTTTTGATGGAGTTGACTAGTGCTTCAACGTTTTCTGGTGGAGTGTCCCTAGGCACCTGGTCGCCGAAGACCATACAGCCCCCTCCAGGAGCCAAGACTTTTATTAGTTTTTTGACGTGGTTTTCTATTTCTTTGGGAGTGCCTTTGCTTATGATTCCCGCTCTTACCCCGAAGAACCAGGGTTTCTTCAGCCTATTAGACATCTCCTTTATCTTCTCTGGAGGCAGCCAGTCAGACTCCAGCATAACCACCATGCCCACCAGCGATCCCGTTTTAACCACAACGTCTTCCATGATTTTCTCCCACCCAGGAATTTCCATCACTGGGAAGCCTCCCGCCCACATCATGGGGCCAAGTCTTTTCATAATCTCTGTCGTGTGCGGAATCACATAGTCGTAGACAAGCTGGGGACTTGTGGGTGGGATGCACGAAAAGGCGTCTGCAAGTGCTGGAAAAGCTGCTACACCTCCCAGCGCTTCTTTCTGGGCTTTTACAAATGCTTCGATAACGTCGACACAGAAATCGAGGATTTTGTGGGCGAACTCCGGGTTTTTCCTCGTATCGCGTACTAGGTTATTGAATCCCCGGATTTGCACTGCCATAGACCAGGGTGCGGAAGCTACCAAGGTGGTGAAGGCATATTCTCCTAACTTTTCTAAGTATAGTTTGGAGCCCTCAATGACATAAGGTCCGCGGCCAGCCTTTGTGAAGTCTGGTATATCTAGTTTTTCCAGGTCCTTGGGCTCCTTGATTAGGGGTTCTAAAATGACTGGAAAGCTGTCTTCAGGGAATAGCATTTTTGCTCCCAGAGCTTCGGCCTCATAATTGTAGGCGTCGGCAAAAGCTCCTGGTATGTCGAACTTGTACTTTATTGCTGTAAATAGCTGAGCGTAAATCATTTTCTTGGGATCAGTGCATAGCTCTCTTACAGTTATCCCTGCTACTTTCGCGGCGTGGTCGTGTATCTGCATAAAGACTGGCATTCTATCTGGCTCTTGGAACATGAATATCTTGGTAAACCGCTCTATTGTGGTGTGGGGTTCTTTTGAGGCCATCTCCTTGAACTTTTCGGCAAGCTTATTTATCTCAGCATCGATGTTTGCTTCAGTTAATTTAACCATCCTTTTTTGCCTCCTTATGCTTTTACTAGTTTTTTCGCTACTTCGACTGCTTCTAGGGCGTCGTTGGCGAAGGCGTCTGCGCCTACCTCTTCAACATGTTTGGGGTAGACTGATGCTCCTCCAATGAGGTATTTTATTTTTTTTCTGACGCCTGCTTTCTTCATTTCTTCGTTGAGTTTACGGAGTTCGTCTATGGTTGTGGAGATGTATGATGAGGCTCCCACTATTTGTGGGTTCTCTTTTTTGATGGCTTCTATGAATTTTTGGGGTGAAACATCTGTTCCCAGGTCGACTACATAAAAACCGGCACCGCGAAGCATAGCTACCACAATGTTTTTTCCAATGTCGTGTACGTCTCCTTGGCAGACTCCCATAACAATTTTTCCGAGGAACTCTTTACTTGCTGTTTGTAGTTGTGGGAGGATTAGCTTCAGCCCCTCACTCATTGCCTCCGCAGCCATAACTAGGTCGGGAACGAAGTACTCTTTGTTCTCATATTTTTTGCCAACTTCGTCCATTGCCTTGCCCATACCTTTAATTATGTCTATGGGTTTAACTCCCTCTCTTAACAGTTTTTGAACCGCCTCCTTTGTGGCGTCAGATTCACCATTAATTATTGCTTCTTGGAGTTTGCTTAGTGTATTTTCAGACAAAAATCATATCCTCCTTAGGGAAGTTAATCAAGTATTAGCCTTTTTCTAATTATTAAATATTACTATTAATTATTTTTGGCGTGGGAGAAAACTGTTTTTAGCCGTTTTTTGGTTTCCCGGGAGGGAATGATTAGTTTGTGGGACGAAAATCTCTTCTTTTAAGTTCGTCTTTTGATAAAAATGTTTATCGGGGCTGCTTCTGAAAATGTGAGTTAGCCTACTTTGCTGTTCCTTTTTTTGGGTTTGGATCGATTTCCTACGCTTTTTTGGGGTGAGGGTTTCAAGTGTTTGTTTCCACTTTTTAGTGAAAAGATTTATTTAGTTCCTTTACTACAATAATATGCAGTTTATGTATGGCGATTTGTATGGCACTAAATGGGTGTGGTTTTCTTTGAAGGGCAGACCTAAACTGTTTAAATCAGACCTGGTGAAGGTTACTATAAGGATTCCCGAGAGTTTGAAAAAAAGAATTGAGGAATATGCGGAACGTAACAAGATTAATTTTAATGAGGCGACTCGAAGGCTGTTCTTGGGAGGTCTGGAGGGGCCCCGTCTCAGGGAGCAGGGGTTTAACTGGTTTCAGAAGCTTTTTGAGGGCGCTCAAAACTCTCCCCTCTTTGAGGATTTTAAAGAAGCATTTATCAGGATTCTAGGTGAATTTTTGGGCGGGTATTTAGAGGCGAATCCTCACGTTTTCGCAGAAAGCATAGCCGGATTTCTTGGGGGTCACCTAAAATATTCTGAGAACGTTTTGGGTCTTGACAAGGGAATGCTGGCTAAGGCGGTTGCTGGGGGAAATCCTGAGGTACAGAAAAGAATGTCAGAATTAATTGAAAACATGCTGTGGATTATGGAGTGGATTCACAAGTAAACTCGGAGAAACAGATACACAAATGGAGGAATCTTGAATTTGAACAGATTAGAGAACGTTATTATTTGTGGAGTCTGCAGAAAAACGCGGAAAAACACCGATATCGCCTATGTTGATACACACACAGGGGTTGCAGTTTGCTCAACCTGCGCTTTAAAAATAAGCATGGATCTAGTTGAGCGGGACAAAGAATGCTTAGAAAAAATTGATGAATTCCTCAAAAACAAGACTGAAAACGAAACGTGAAACTGGTAACCTCTCCAACGAGCAATTGCTGAGAAGCCACGTATTGGTCTGTTTGCTCCCCAAAACTTAAGTAACCCTCTACATGAAAAAATCTTGGAAGACAAGCACAAAATGGAAATCACACTAGAAAATCTGTAGAACCTGATGGCCGAAATAGATTTAGGCTCAACTGAAGGAATCGAGGAGAAAAATGAAAAATGCTGGAGGTA
Source organism: uncultured archaeon (assembly GCA_964510585.1). GTDB lineage: Archaea > Asgardarchaeota > Jordiarchaeia > Jordiarchaeales > Jordiarchaeaceae > Jordiarchaeum. The sequence goes on from CAZECW010000027.1 coordinate 43,533, forward strand.
TTTTTAGTCCCACGTTTTATTCCTTTTTTCGCCAAAAGAAGCCCTCATATGGTTCCTTTCGCAACTGAGGCACAGGCCACCTTTCTGGGGAGAACTTCTTCCAACCAGCCAAAAACAAAAAATGCAAAAAAACTTTTTATGTTCAAACCAAGTTTAGAAATATGCTGAAAAATGTGGGGACAGTTTGAGATGATTTTACCCGTACAACTTTTTGGTTACGGATTTCCTTGGTCAACAGTTCTAATAGTTGCATTTTATGCAGGTGTCATAACGATTTGGGCTCTGGTGGCCCGCTGGGTTTACAAGGATGCAGAAGAGCGTGGTATGGACGCCGTACTTTGGGCGGTTCTAGTATTTTTATTTGGGCTAATAGCACTTATAATCTATCTAGTTAAGAGACCTAGTTAAAACCAATCCAACCCCGCAGACTCAAAAATAAGAGTAGAGACAGCATACCCGCCGAGAGATAAAAGCCGCTTCCCAAGAAGCAGGGGATTCGATTATTCGATTGCTATCGGGTATTTTCCATGCTTTTTTATGGAGTTGATGAAGGTCTCGAAGTTCTCGGTTGGGGTGTCTATGGGGATAGGGTCGCTTATTACAACGCAGCCGCCTCCGGGGCCAAGTATCTTTATTTTGCTTTTAATGTAGTTTTCTATTTCTTTGGGAGTGCCTTTACTTATGAGAGATGATCCAACTCCGAATGCTAAAGGTTTGCGTAGCCTGTTTGATATTTCCTTGATTTTCTCGGCTGGCATCCAGTCCGACTCTAACATAATGAGGAAGCCCATTTGCGTTCCACTCTTTGTCACCATGTCTTCCACGATTTGCTCCCACTGCGGAATTTCGCAAACAGGGTAGCCTCCAATCCACAGTGCCATACCAAGCTTCTTGATGAGTTCTGCTGTGTATGGAAATACGTAGTCGTAGACGATTTGGGGACTAGCTGGAGGGATGCATGAGAAGGCATCATTTATAGTGGGAACCCCGGCAATCCCCGCTGCTTCCCTCTGGGTTTTCACAAAGACTTCAATAACACCAACACAGAAATCAAGTAGCCTCTCCACAAATCCCGGATTTTTCCTAGTGTCTTTAACCAAATTGTTGAAACCTCTTAATTGCACCGCCAGTGTCCAGGGACCATTAGCTACTATGCTTAGAAGACCATAATTTCCCAGTTTCTCTAAATATAGCCTATTTCCCTCCAACACGTAGGGTCCGCGGCCAGCCTTTGTGAAGTCTGGTATTTCCAGCTTTTCCAAGTCCTTGGGCTCCTTAATTAGGGGTTCAAGGATAACTGGCCAACTGTTTTCAGGATAGGACATTTTTGCTCCCAACGCTTCGGGCTCAAAGTTGTAAAGGTCAGAAAGGTTGACTACAGTGTCCATCTTGAATTTCACAGCTGTGTAGAGTTGTGCGTAGAGCATTTTTTTGGCATCAGTGCAAAGTTCCCTAATTGTTATCCCCGCAATTCTTGCTGAGAACTGGTGCACCGTTGTTGAGACGGGCATTCTGTCCGGCTCTTGAAAAAACATAATCTTTGTGAACCTCTCCAAGAACGATTGGGGCTCCCTTGAAACCCTATCCTTAAACTGCTCAGCCAACATATCTATTTCAGCATCAATACTTCCCTGTTTAAATTTGGCCATACCACTCTCCTCGGGTCAAAAATTCTCCACCTATACCATCAAAAAATAGACTAGTTACTTAAAACGCTTTTGCAGCTTACAATTTCATTATTAGGAGACACCTGATTCCCAACCAGAGAAAACTATTAAATTCCAACCACGAGACTTCTCCTTTATCATGGAGTTACGCAGTTGGAGGCTGCTTTATGGCTGTTTTGCCCCTTTAGTGATGTCAAACTCTCCGCTTATACCTTGAGTCAATAAGAACAGAAATTTTTTATTTCCGTCTCTCAAAAAAGAGGAAAGGACAAAATAGAAAAAGAACGAAAATTCAGCCAATTTCACAACAAACCCTACACACATAACCGCCCATAGAGAAATAGTAGAATCTGGGAATGTATTAAAAGGTAAATAATTTTTAATTTATACTATAC